>NZ_JBQYLP010000079.1:0-22600 GCF_052683555.1 Burkholderia sp. BC1 | reverse complement strand
GCATCTGCGGGATGCTGCTCGGCGAGATCGTGCTCGCGCTCGTGCCGATGCGCACGCGGCTCGCGCGCGGCGCGCTGTTCGGTGCGGCCGCGCACGGCGTCGGCACCGCGAAGGCGCGCGAGATCGGCAGCGAGGAAGGCGTCGTGTCGAGCCTCACGATGATGATCGCGGGCGTCGCGATGGTGCTGATCGCGCCGCTGCTGTCGCGGCTGCCGATCTGACGCGCGCCGACAATCGGCTGAGATAGCCGCAAATCCCCCCTCTTTTCCGCCCATCGGGCGCGGCCCGGATGCCGAACAATGCATGCTACGAGTCATCACGCACGCATTCACATGGCCTCCACGACCGCAAATCCGCCCGCCGACAAACCGGCTTCGTCCGGCAAGTTCAAGCGCATCGCGCTGATCGCCGTCATCGCGCTCGGCGCGGCCGCGGCTGCCGCGGCCGGCATGTACGTGTTCATGGGCCGGCAGGGCGCGACCCACGCGAGCGCCGCCGAGCCGGCGCCGCTTGCCGCGCCCGTGTTCTTCCCGCTCGATCCGCTGACCGTGAACCTGCAGTCCGACGACGGCGTCCAGCATTACCTGCGCGTCGGGCTGTCGCTCAAGCTCACCGACCCGAAGGCGCAGGAGCAGCTGACCGCCCGGATGCCCGAGATCCGCAGCCGCGTGCTGCTCGCGCTGTCGAACAAGCATCCCGAGGACATCGCGACGCCCGACGGCAAGCAGGCGCTCGCGCAGCAGCTGCGCAACCTGATCGAGGAGCCGACGCAGCCGGGCAACCAGCGCACGAAGGTCGACGACGTGCTGTTTACCGAATTCGTCGTCCAGTAACGCGGCCGCGAAAGGAGCGCGCATGGGCCACGAAGAATTCATGTCGCAGGAGGAGGTCGATGCCCTCCTCAAAGGCGTCACGGGCGAATCCGACACGGTCGACGAAGAGCGCGACACGGCGGGCGTGCGCCCGTACAACATCGCGACGCAGGAGCGCATCGTCCGCGGCCGGATGCCCGGCCTCGAGATCATCAACGACCGCTTCGCGCGGCTGCTGCGGATCGGCATCTTCAACTTCATGCGGCGCACGGCGGAAATCTCCGTCAGCCAGGTGAAGGTGCAGAAGTACAGCGAATTCACGCGCAACCTGCCGATTCCGACGAACCTGAACCTCGTGCACGTGAAGCCGCTGCGCGGCACGTCGCTGTTCGTGTTCGATCCGAACCTCGTGTTCTTCGTCGTCGACAACCTGTTCGGCGGCGACGGGCGCTTCCATACGCGCGTCGAGGGGCGTGACTTCACCGCGACCGAGCAGCGCATCATCGGCAAGCTGCTGAACCTCGTGTTCGAGCACTACACGGTCGCGTGGAAGAGCGTGCGGCCGCTGCAGTTCGAATTCGTCCGCTCGGAAATGCACACGCAGTTCGCGAACGTCGCGACGCCGAACGAGATCGTGATCGTCACGCAGTTCTCGATCGAGTTCGGGCCGACCGGCGGCACGCTGCACATCTGCATGCCCTATTCGATGATCGAGCCGATCCGCGACGTGCTGAGCTCGCCGATCCAGGGCGAGGCGCTCGAAGTCGACCGCCGCTGGGTACGCGTGCTGTCGCAGCAGGTGCAGGCCGCCGAAGTCGAGCTGACCGCGGATCTCGCCGAGATCCCGACGACCTTCGAGAAGATCCTGAACCTGCGCGCGGGCGACGTGCTGCCGCTCGACATCGCGGACACGATCACCGCGAAGGTCGACGGCGTGCCCGTGATGGAATGCGGCTACGGGATTTTCAATGGCCAATATGCGCTGCGCGTGCAGAAGATGATCAGCGCGAGCGACACGATGAAGGAAGGTGGATATGACTGAGCTGAACCCGACGCCGGAACTCGACCCGCAGGCGCTCGCCGATGCCGCGCTGGCGGACTCCGCGGGCGCGCAGCAGGCGGCCGACGCCGATCCGGCAATGGACGACTGGGCCGCGGCGCTCGCCGAGCAGAACCATCAGCCGGTGCAGGCCGGCGCCACGGGCGCGGGCGTGTTCCAGCCGCTGTCGAAGGCCGCGGCCAGCTCGACGCACAACGACATCGAGATGATCCTCGATATCCCGGTCAAGATGACCGTGGAACTCGGCCGCACGAAGATCGCGATCCGCAATCTGCTGCAGCTCGCGCAGGGCTCGGTCGTCGAGCTCGACGGGCTCGCCGGCGAGCCGATGGACGTGCTCGTGAACGGCTGTCTGATCGCGCAGGGCGAGGTCGTCGTCGTCAACGACAAGTTCGGGATCCGGCTGACCGACATCATCACGCCGTCCGAACGCATCCGGAAGCTGAATCGATGAGCGTCGCGCCGTCCGGCCGCCGCGCTGCGTTCGCGGCCGCGGCCGCCTGTGCGGCGTCGGCCGTCGGCATGCCGGCGTGCGCCGCCGATCTGAACGCCGTCAATCACGCGGGCGCGATCGCGTCGAGCGTGGTGGTCGGTTCGGCCGCACCGTCGCTCGGCGTCGGCGCGGTGCTGCAGACGCTGGTCGGGCTCGCGGTCGTGATCGGCCTCGTGTTCGGCTGCGCCTGGCTCGCGCGCCGCTTCGGCTTCCAGCCGGCACGGCGCGGCGGCCCGCTGAAGCTCGTATCCAGCGTCGCGGTCGGCGCGAAGGAAAGCGCGACGATCGTCGAGATCGGCGATACGTGGCTCGTGCTCGGCGTCGCGCCGGGCAACGTGCGGCTGCTGCATACGCTGCCGGCCGGTTCCGCCGCGGTCGCGTCGACGGACGCAGCCGCCGGCATCGCGCCGTCCGGGCGCGCTGCGCCGGGCACGGGCGGCCCGTCCGTCAACGGCGCGTCGTTCGGTGTGCGCTTTCGCGACGCGCTCGCCGGCGAAGCGGCGAAGCGCCTCGGGCGCGGCAAGGAGCGCTGACATGCGCGCGCGCCGTCGCTGTTCCCTCTTTCTGTAATCCGATGAACCACGTTTTCCTGCGCCGCGCCGCGCGCATCGCGCCCGCGCTGCTTCTCGGCCTCGCCCCCGCGCTTGCGTGCGCGCAGGCGGCCGGCCTGCCCGCGTTCAACGCGAGCCCGGGCCCGAACGGCGGCACGACCTATTCGCTGAGCGTGCAGACGATGCTGCTGCTCACGATGCTGTCGTTCCTGCCGGCGATGGTGCTGATGATGACGAGCTTCACGCGGATCATCATCGTGCTGTCGCTGCTGCGCCAGGCGCTCGGCACCGCGACGACGCCGCCGAACCAGGTGCTCGTCGGCCTCGCGCTGTTCCTCACGTTCTTCGTGATGTCGCCGGTGCTCGACCGCGCGTACACCGACGGCTACAAACCGTTCTCGGACGGCACGCTGCCGATGGAACAGGCCGTGCAGCGCGGCGTCGCGCCGTTCAAGGGCTTCATGCTGAAGCAGACGCGCGAGACCGATCTCGCGCTGTTCGCGAAGATCTCGAAGGCCGCGCCGATGCAGGGGCCCGAGGACGTGCCGCTGTCGCTGCTGGTGCCCGCGTTCGTCACGAGCGAACTGAAGACCGGCTTTCAGATCGGCTTCACGATCTTCATCCCGTTCCTGATCATCGACATGGTCGTCGCGAGCGTGCTGATGTCGATGGGGATGATGATGGTGTCGCCGTCGACCGTGTCGCTGCCGTTCAAGCTGATGCTGTTCGTGCTCGTCGACGGCTGGCAGCTGCTGATCGGCTCGCTCGCGCAGAGCTTCACGTAAGCGACGGAGGCCCGCAATGACGCCCGAACAGGTGATGACGCTCGCGCACCAGGCGACGATGGTCGGCCTGCTGCTCGCCGCCCCGCTGCTGCTGGTCGCGCTCGCGGTCGGCCTCGTCGTGAGCCTGTTTCAGGCCGCGACGCAGATCAACGAAGCGACGCTCTCGTTCATCCCGAAGCTGCTCGCCGTCGCCGCGACGCTCGTGATCGCCGGCCCGTGGATGCTGACGACGATGCTCGACTACCTGCGGCAGACGCTTCTGCACGTCGCGACGCTCGGCGCCGGCTGAGCGGCGCGCGACGCCCGATTCCGATGTTCTCGGTTACCTATGCGCAGCTCAACGGCTGGCTGACCGCGTTCCTGTGGCCGTTCGTGCGGATGCTCGCGCTCGTCGCGACCGCGCCGGTGGTCGGACACGCGTCGGTGCCCGCGCGCGTGAAGATCGGCGTCGCCGCGTTCATGGCGCTGATCGTCGCGCCGACGCTCGGGCCGATGCCGGCCGTCACCGTGTTTTCCGCAGAGGGTATCTGGATCGTCGTCACGCAGTTCCTGATCGGCACCGCGATGGGCTTCACGATGCAGATCGTGTTCGCGGCCGTCGAGGCGGCCGGCGACTTCATCGGGCTGTCGATGGGGCTCGGCTTCGCGACTTTCTTCGATCCGCATTCGAGCGGCGCGACGCCCGTGATGGGACGGTTTCTGAACGCGGTCGCGATGCTCGCGTTTCTCGCGGTGGACGGGCATCTGCAGGTGCTGGCCGCGTTGACGGCGTCGTTCCAGTCGCTGCCGGTATCGGCCGACCTGCTGCATGCGCCGGGCTGGCGCACGCTCGCGACGTTCGGCGCGACCGTGTTCGGGATGGGGCTGCTGCTCGCGCTGCCGGTCGTCGCGGCGCTCTTGATCGCGAACCTGGCGCTCGGGATTCTGAACCGTGCGGCGCCGCAGATCGGCGTGTTCCAGGTCGGCTTCCCGGTCACGATGCTGGTCGGGCTGTTGCTCGTGCAACTGATGGTGCCGAACCTCGTACCGTTCGTGTCGCGGCTGTTCGACATGGGGCTCGATGCGATCGGGCGGGTCGTGCTGGGGTGGCGTTGAGGCGGTGAGGGGCGGCGAATGCGACGCGCTTGGCGCCGCCGGCCGGCCGCTCGACCGCACCGGTGCCCCCAATTGCTGGAAAACCCCTAAACGAATCGCTTCCCCGTGAAAGGTTGCGGAAGGTTTCGCGTTCCTATACTCGATGCGACGATGCAGCAAGCATCGCGCCACACGAATACAACGAACGGAGACGACCCGATGCGACCCATCCTGCGCACCTTCGCCGTCGCAGCCAGCCTGAGCTGCGCGCTCGCCGCGCACCCCGCCCTCGCCGACGACGGCGGCAAGATCACCATCATGGTCGGCGGGATCGCGAAGCTGATCTATCTGCCCGCGCGCCTCACGCAGGAACTCGGCTACTTCAAGGCCGAAGGGCTCGACGTCGAGCTGCTGTCGCAGCCGGCCGGCGTCGACGCGGAGAACGAGCTGCTCGCGGGCGCCGTGCAGGCCGTCGTCGGCTTCTACGACCATACGATCGACCTGCAGAGCAAGGGCAAGGACGTGAAGGCGATCGCCGTGTTCGGCCAGGTGCCGGGCGAGGTCGAGATGGTGTCGACGAAGGCCGCGCCGACGTTCAAGTCGATGGCCGACGCGAAGGGCAAGACGCTCGGCGTGACGGGCCTCGGCTCGTCGACGAGCTTCCTCACGCAGTATCTGGCGCTGCAGCACGGCGTGCCGTCGACGCAGTACACGATGCTGCCGGTCGGCGCCGACGCGAGCTTCATCGCCGCGATCAAGCAGGGCCGCATCGACGCCGGGATGACGACCGAGCCGACCGTGTCCGCGCTCGAGAAGATGGGCGACGCGAAGGTGCTGGTCGACATGCGCACCGTGGAAGGCACGCGCGCGGCGCTCGGCGGCACCTATCCGGCCGCGAGTCTCTACGTGCAGTCCGCATGGGCGGATTCGCACAAGGCGCAGGCGACCAAGCTCGCGCATGCGTTCGCGAAGACGATGCAGTTCATCCATACGCACAGCGCCGAGGAAATCGCCGCGAAGATGCCGGCCGACTACCAGAAGGACAAGGCGCTGTACGTCGCCGCGCTGAAGGCGTCGCTGCCGATGTACACCGCCGACGGGAAGATGCCGGCCGACGGCCCGGCGACCGTGCTGAAGGTGCTGTCCGCGTTCAATCCGTCGGTGAAGGGCAAGCACATCGATCTCGCGCGCACCTACACGAACGAATTCGTCGCCGCGAAGTAGACGCAGGTTCGCGCGCGGGCGGCCCGAGCGTCGCCGCGCGCGCCGTTCCGGCCCGGCTGGCCGGCCAGGCGCCGCTTAGGCGCCCTCTTCACGCGCAGGACAATGCGATGAACCAGGCAGTTTCCGCGAGCACGCCGGCGATCGAGTTTCGCAACGTGTCGTGCCGCTTCATTTCACCGGAAGGCAAGGCGACCGTCGCGCTGCGCGAGTTCAGCATGAGCGTCGCGCGCGGCGAGTTCATCGCGATCGTCGGGCCGACCGGCTGCGGCAAGTCGACGACGCTGAACCTGATCACCGGGCTGCTCAAGCCCGCGTCGGGCGAAGTGCGCGTGATGGGCCGCCCCGTCGACGGCATCGATCCGCGCATCGGCTTCGTGTTCCAGGCCGACGCCGTATTCCCGTGGCGCAACGTGATCGACAACGTCGCGGCCGGCCCGCTGTTTCGCGGCCGCTCGAAAGACGTCGCGTATGCGCAGGCCGAGGAATGGATCCGCAAGGTCGGCCTCGACAAGTTCACCAAGCACTACCCGCATCAGCTCTCCGGCGGGATGCGCAAGCGCGTCGCGCTCGCGCAGACCTTCATCAATCAGCCGGAGATCCTGCTGATGGACGAGCCGTTCTCCGCGCTCGACATGCAGACGCGCACGCTGATGCAGGACGAGCTGCTGCAGCTCTGGTCGGCGAACAAGGGCTCCGTCGTGTTCGTCACGCACGATCTCGAGGAAGCGATCGCGCTCGCCGATCGCGTGTTCGTGCTGACCGCACGCCCGGCGACGCTCAAGCGCGTGTATTCGATCGACCTGCCGCGCCCGCGCGTCATGTCGGAGGTGCGCTACGACGCGCGCTTCATCGAGATTTCGAAGGACATCTGGCACGACCTGCGCGAAGAAGTGCAGATCGGCTGACAGCAAGGACAGGAGCATGACCGACATGACGCTTCCCCCTACCGCCCTGCCGGCGACGTCGCTCGAGGACGACGAGCGCGCCGCGCAACGCCGGCTGCGCCGCCGGCGCACGCTGATCGTCACGCTGCGGATCGCCGTGCTCGTCGTCGTGCTCGGCGGCTGGGAGCTCGCCGCGCGGCTGAAGTGGATCGATCCGTTCTTCTTCTCGATGCCGTCGCTGATCTTCGATCAGATCCGCGACTGGTTCGTGAACGGCACCTCGCAGGGCCCGCTGCTCACGCAGGTCTGGGTCACGCTCGAGGAGACGGCGATCGGCTTCCTGATCGGCTCGGTCGCCGGCGTGATCTGCGGGATCGTGCTCGGCCGCAACAAGCTGATGGCCGACGTGTTCGGGCTGTACATCCAGATCGCCAACTCGATTCCGCGCGTCGTGCTCGGCTCGGTCTTCGTGATCGCGCTCGGCCTCGGGATGGCATCGAAGATCGCGCTCGCGGTCGTGATGGTGTTCTTCGTCGTGTTCGGCAATGCGTTCCAGGGCGTGCGCGAAGCCGACCGCTACCTGATCGCGAACGCGCAGATTCTCGGCGCCTCGCGCCGGCAGATCACGACGGCCGTCGTGATTCCGTCCGCGCTCAGCTGGATTCTCGCGAGCCTGCACGTGAGCTTCGGCTTCGCGCTCGTCGGTGCGGTGGTCGGCGAATTCCTGGGTTCCAAACAGGGGATCGGCCTGCTAATCTCCACCGCCCAGGGCGCGTTCAACGCGAGCGGCGTGTTCGCGGCGATGATCGTGCTGGCCGTGGTCGCGCTCGCCGCCGACTATCTGCTCACCTGGGTCGAGAAACGGCTACTGAAGTGGCGCCCCGCCGCATGCTGAGCGCCGCCGTCACGTAGAACACGACACCGCCACCGCGCCGGCCGCCCCGGCGCGGCGGCGTTTCGAGCACAAGGAGCGACGATCGATGGCGCACAGCCTGCGCGGCCGGCTGCTGTGGTGGCTGCTGCTGCCGCTCGCGGTGTTCGTGCTGATCGCGGCCGCGATGGCCTACGACGCCGCGCGGCGCACCGCCGATCTCGTGCAGGACAGCACGCTCGTCGCGTCCGCACGTACGATCGGCGAGGACATCGAGTGGCGCAACGGACTGCCCGTCGCCGACGTGCCGCCCGCCGCGCTCGAAATCTTCGAATCGCCGTCGCGCGATTCGGTGTTCTACAAGGTGATCGACAGCGACGGCCGTCTGCTGGCCGGCAATCCTGCGCTCGACGTCGTCGCGCGGCACGGCGCCGAGCCCGTCGCATACGACACGACGCTCGACGGCACGCGCTTGCGCGCCGTTGCCTACGACCGCCAGCTGTACGACGAAGGCCAGGTCGATACGGTGACGGTCGTCGTCGCGAAGACGACGCGCTCGCGCAACGCAATGGTCGCGACGATCTGGCGGCCTCAGCTCATGCGGCTCGCGCTGATGCTGGTGCTCGCAGTCGTGCTCGTCTATCTCGGCCTCACATTCGAGCTGCGGCCGCTGATGAAGCTGAAGGACGATGTCGCCGATCGCGGGCCGATGGAGCTGGAGCCGATCCGTCCGGAACGATTGCAGCATGAGCTGCGGCCGATCGTCGACGCGATCAATCAGTGCATCGCGCGGCTGAACACGCACACGGCGACGCAGCGGCGCTTCATCGCCGATGCCGCGCACCAGCTGCGCACGCCGATCGCGGTGCTCGACACGCAGATCCAGTACGCGCAGCAGCGCGGCCACGACGATCGCGAACTCGCGTCGGTGCTCGACAGCATGCAGCGCAGCAGCCGCAAGATGGCCGACGTGACCGACAAGCTGCTGCTGCTCGCACATGCGGAAGCGACGCCGTCGACGCTGTTGACGCAGCGCGTCGATCTGGCCACGCTCGTGTCGAGCGTGCTCGAGGAGACGATCGTGCTCGCGCAGCGGCGCGACATCGATCTCGGTGCGGAGCTCGGCGAGCGGCTCGACGTCGCGGGCAGCGGCAGCCTGCTGAGTGCGCTCGTGACGAATCTCGTCGACAATGCGGTGCGCTACACGCAGCCGGGCGGCTGTGTGACCGTAGCCGCGCGGCGCGACGGCGACACGGTCGTGCTCGACGTGATCGACGACGGCCCCGGCATTCCGGCGGAAGCGCGGCCGCACGTGTTCAAGCGCTTCTACCGCGTGTCGTCCGACACGGAAGGCTCGGGGCTCGGCCTCGCGATCGTCAGCGAGATCGCGCAGGCGCACGGCGGCAGCGCGACGCTCGCGCCGGGCCCCGGCAACCGCGGCGTCGTCGTGACGGTGCGGCTGCCTGCGTACGATTGAAGAGAACGCTGCGATGAAACTCCTGTTGGTCGAAGACAATGCCGAACTCGCGCACTGGATCGTGAACCTCTTGCGCGGCGAGGATTTCGCGGTCGACTGCGTCGGCGACGGCGAACGCGCGGACACCGTGCTGAAGACGGAGCGCTACGACGCGGTGCTGCTCGACATGCGGCTGCCGGGCATCAGCGGCAAGGAGGTGCTCGCGCGGCTGCGGCGCCGCAACGACAACGTACCGGTGCTGATGCTGACCGCGCACGGGTCCGTCGACGACAAGGTCGACTGCTTCGGCGCCGGCGCCGACGACTACGTCGTCAAGCCGTTCGAGTCGCGCGAGCTGGTCGCGCGGATTCGCGCGCTGATCCGGCGACAGGCCGGCGTCGGCTCGACGCAGCTCGTGTGCGGCGACCTCGTCTATGCGTTCGGCACACGCGAATTCCGCTGCGGCGACGCGCCGCTCATGCTGCGCCGACGCGAGCATGCGATCCTCGAAACGCTGATGCTGCAGCAGAACAAGACGGTGTCGAAGGCGCGGCTGATGGACAGCGTGTTCGCGCTCGACGACGAACCGAGCGCGGATGCGATCGATATCTACATCCATCGGTTGCGCAAGCATCTGGCCGCGAGCAGCGCGGAGATCATCACGCTGCGCGGGCTCGGTTACATCCTTCGCGCGAAGGCCGGCATGGCGTGAGCGTTTCTCGTGCGGGGCACTGGCGCGGCGCACCACATGCCGGCTGTTTCTCCGTTTCGCATCGGTTCGCACGCCCAATCGTCGACAGCGCCCTATGTTGCGCGCGCGCTCGCGTCCGAAACGGCTTTGACGAGACGCTGTACGCATCGGTGTTCTATCACCTGAGCAAGCGCACCGAGCTGTATCTGGCCGGCGACTATATGAAGCTGCACGGCGGGTATAAGGTCGCGTCGACGTTCGGCTCGAACAACCAGCTCGAACTGACGACGGGTATTCGGACGCGGTTCTGATCGTCGCGCGGCGATCCGCGCGGGGCCCGTCGTGCCCGGTCGTCATCGCTCGGGAGGACTTCACGTGGGCACGCCGGCGCCTGGCGCCGACCGTGCCCTTTTTTTCGTCTTACACGGCGCGGGTTGCCGCCGCGCTCCCACCCGAGCCTGCGGCCACCGCGCCGATCGGCCGCGCGGCCCGTCCGGCGGGCGATCGCGCGCAATCGGCGGCCGCGGCGCGCACATCAACGCTTGACCTGCGCCGACCGACTCGCTAGCGTTTCGGGTTTGCCCGGGCGGCCGTTGCCGCCGATGCCGCGGCCGCGCCCGACGTTGCCGGCGCGGGCGGCCGGGCCCCCGATGGAAAAGACGATGCAGAAACTCGATGCGGCGAACCCGCTGGCGATGTCGACCGATTTCACGGCCGACAACGTCGCGCGCCTGAAGGCGCTGTTCCCCGAACTCGTGACCGAAGGCCCGGAAGGCGTATCGGTCAACGTCGACGTGCTGAAGACGCTGGTCGGCGACCGCACGGTCAGCGACGCCGACGAGCGCTACGGCTTTCACTGGCACGGCAAGCGCGACGCGCGCCAGGCCGCGCTGACGCCCTCGACCGGCACACTGCGGCCCTGCCTCGACGACAGCGTCGCATGGGACGACACGCGCCATCTGATGATCGAGGGCGACAACCTCGACGTGATGAAGCTGCTGCACAAGAGCTATGCAGGCAAGGTGAAGCTCGTCTATATCGATCCCCCGTACAACACGGGCAACGACTTCGTGTACGCGGACGATTTCAGCGACAGCATCCGCCACTACCTCGCGATGACGGGGCAGACCGAAGGCGGCGTGAAGCGCAGCACGAACACCGAGGCGAACGGCCGGTTCCACACCGACTGGCTGAACATGATGTATCCGCGGCTGAAGCTCGCGCACGCGCTGCTGTCCGAAGAAGGGCTGATCGTTGTGCATATCGACGAGCACGAAGTGCACGCGCTCGTGCTGATGCTGCGCGAGATCTTCGGCGAGGAGAACGAGCTCGGCGTCGCCGTGTGGGACAAGCGCAATCCGAAGGGCGACGCGCGCGGCATCGCCTACCAGCACGAGTCGCTCGTGCTGTTCGCGCGCAATGCGGAAACGCTGCTCGAGCGCGCGCCGCTGAAACGGCCGAAGCGCAACGCGCAGCGCATGCTCGACGCCGCGCACGACGCGATGTACCGCAGCGGCACGCCGAAGGATGCGGCGAAGGCCTACCGCGCGTGGGTGAAGGCACAGACGAACCTGTCGGGCGGCGAGGCGATGTACGACCGGCTGTCGGAAGACGGGCGCGTGTACCGTCTCGTGTCGATGGCGTGGCCGAACAAGAAGAAGGCGCCCGACGAATACTTCACGCCGCTGCTCCACCCGGTCACCGGCAAGCCGTGCGCGATGCCCGCGCGCGGCTGGCGCAATCCGCCGGCGACGATGCAGGCGCTGCTCGAGCGCGGGCAGATCGAGTTCGGCCCCGACGAAACCACGCAGCCGCAGCGCATCTACTATCTCGACGAAAACATGTACGAGAACGTGCCGTCGGTGCTGCCGTTCGGCGGTTCGGACGACGCGCTGCTGAAGGCGCTCGGGATTCCGTTCGAGCAGCCGAAGCCGGTCGACTTCGCGGCGGCCGTGATCGGCTGGTGCACGCGCGGCGACGACATCGTGCTCGACTGCTTCGCGGGCTCCGGCTCGACCGGCCACGCGGTGATGCAGGTGAACGCGACCGACGGCGGCGCGCGCCGCTACATCCTCGTGCAGCTGCCCGAACCGCTCGATCGCCGCGACAAGACGCAGCAGGCCGCCGCCGATTTCTGCGCGAAGCTGAAAAAGCCGGCGACGCTCGCGGAAGTGACGAAAGAGCGTCTGCGTCGCGCGGCGCAGCAGGTCGCGCGCGACTATCCGGAAAGCTATGGCGACCTCGGTTTTCGCGTGTACCGGCTCGACACGACGAACGTGATCGAGTGGGATCCGCGCCGCGACGATTTCGACCATGCGCTGTTCGCCTCGGTCGAGCACGTGAAGACCGGCCGCACCGACGACGACCTGCTCGCCGAACTGACGCTGAAGCTCGGCCTCGACCTGTGCACGCCGGTCGAGCATCACACGATCGCCGGCAAGACCGTGCATCTGATCGGGCGCGAGATCGTCGCGTGCTTCGACGCGCGCGTATCGCGCGACGACGCCGAGCCGCTCGCCGACGGGATCGTCGCCCTGCTCGACGCGAGCGGCGCGACGCGCGACGTCACGTGCCTGTTCCGCGACAGCGGCTTCGTCGACGACGTCGCGAAGCTCAATCTCGCCGCGCTGCTCGAACAGCACGGCGTAAAGCGCGTGCGGAGCCTGTGATGCGGCTGCACTTCGAAGCGGACCTCGACTATCAGCGCGATGCGATCGACGCCGTCTGCGACCTGTTTCGCGGCCAGGAATCGTATCGCGGCGACTTCAGCGTGCTCGCGAGCGCGGCGCCCGGCACGACGGCCGCTGCGCAAGGCTCGCTCGGCTTCGCGATGTCGGAGCGCGGCGTCGGCAACCGGCTGTCGCTGACCGACGACGCACTCGCGCGCAACCTCGCCGACGTGCAGCTACGCGGCGGGCTGCCGCCGTCCGGCTCGCCGGGCTCGCGCGACTTCACGGTCGAGATGGAGACCGGCACCGGCAAGACTTACGTGTATCTGCGCACGATCTTCGAGCTGAACCGCCGCTACGGCTTCACGAAGTTCGTGATCGTCGTGCCGTCGATCGCGATCAAGGAAGGCGTGCACAAGACGCTCTCGATCACCGAGGATCACTTCCGCGCGCTCTACGCGGGCGTGCCCTACGACTACTTCCTGTACGACTCCGCGAAGCTCGGCCAGGTGCGCCACTTCGCGGCGAGCGCGACGATCCAGATCATGGTGATGACGGTCGCCGCGATCAACAAGAAGGAAGTCAACAACCTCTACAAGGACAGCGAGAAGACCGGCGGCGAGAAGCCGATCGACCTGATCCGCGCGACGCGGCCGATCGTGATCGTCGACGAGCCGCAGAGCGTCGACGGCGGGCTCGAAGGGCGCGGCCGCGAGGCGCTGGCCGCGATGGACCCGCTCTGCACGCTGCGCTATTCGGCCACGCACGTCGACCGTCATCACATGGTGTACCGGCTCGACGCGGTCGACGCGTACGAGCGCAAGCTCGTCAAGCAGATCGAGATCGCCTCGGCGATCGTCGAGGATGCGCACAACAAGCCGTACGTGCGGCTCGTCGGCGTGTCGAACCGGCGCGGCGCGATCAGCGCGCGTCTCGAGCTCGACGTCGCGACCGCGAACGGCGTGAAGCGCCAGCTCGTGTCGGCCACCGACGGCGACGATCTCGAACGCCTGACGAAGCGCGCGCTCTACGCGGGGCTGCGCATCGGCGAGGTGCATGCGGTCAAGGGCGCCGAATACGTCGAGCTGCGGCATCCGGAAGGCGAAACGTTCCTGTCGCTCGGCGAGGCGTTCGGCGACATCGACACGCTCGCCGTGCAGCGCGAGATGATCCGCCGCACGATCCGCGAGCATCTGGACAAGGAGCTGCGTCTCGCCGAGCGCGGCGTGAAAGTGCTGTCGCTGTTCTTCGTCGATTCGGTCGAACGGTATCGGCGCTACGACGAGAACGGGATGCCGGTCAAAGGCGAATACGCGCTGATCTTCGAAGAGGAATACGCGCGCGCGGCGCGCGTGCCGGCGTATCGCGCGCTGTTCGACGGCGTCGACATCGCGCGCGAGGTCGAACGTGCGCACAACGGCTACTTCTCGATCGACCGCAAGGGCGGCTGGACCGACACGAGCGAAAGCAGCGCCGTCGCGCGCGAGAACGCGGAACGCGCGTACGGGCTCATCATGCGCGAGAAGGAAGCGTTGCTGTCGTTCGACACGCCGCTGAAGTTCATCTTCTCGCACTCGGCGCTGAAGGAAGGCTGGGACAACCCGAACGTATTCCAGATCTGCACGCTGCGCGACATCCAGACCGAGCGCGAGCGCCGCCAGACGCTCGGGCGCGGGCTGCGCCTCGCGGTCGACCAGGACGGCGAACGCGTGCGCGATCCGGGCGTCAACACGTTGACCGTGATCGCGACCGAGCGCTACGAGTCGTTCGCGGAGAACCTGCAGAAGGAAATCGAGGCCGACACCGGCATCCGCTTCGGGATCGTCGAGCAGCACCAGTTCGCCGCGCTGCCCGTGCAGGAAGGCGACGGGCCCGCGCATGCGCTCGGCATCGAGCTGTCGCGCGTGCTGTGGACGCATCTGCACGAACAAGGCTACGTCGACGCGCAGGGCAAGGTGCTCGACCGGCTGAAGGACGCGCTGCGGCAAAGCGCGCTCGTGCTGCCCGACGCGTTCGAGTCGCTGCGCGCGCCGATCGTCGCGACGCTGCGCAAGCTGTCGGGCCGCTTCGCGGTGCGCAATGCCGACGAGCGCCGCGCGATCGCGCTGCGGCGCGATGCATCGGGCAAGGCCGTCGTGTTCGGCGACGATTTCCGCGCGCTGTGGGACCGCATCCGCCATCGCACCGTCTATCGCGTCGATTTCGACAATGCGAAGCTCGTGCGCGACTGCGCGGCCGCGCTGCGCGACGCGCCCGACATCGCACGCGCACGCCTGCAATGGCGCAAGGCCGAGATCGACATCGGCAAGTCGGGCGTCGAGGCGATCGAGGTCGGCGGCGCCGGCACCGTGCTGATCGACGAGGGCGAACTGCCGCTGCCCGACCTGCTCACCGAATTGCAGGACCGCACGCAGCTCACGCGCCGCTCGCTTGCGACGATCCTCGCGGACAGCGGTCGTCTCGACGATTTCCGCGTGAATCCGCAGCAGTTCATCGCAGTCGCGGCCGATGCGATCAATCGCTGCAAGCGGCTCGCGCTCGTCGCGGGCATCGCGTACCGGAAGCTCGGCGATCGCCACGTGCATGCGCTCGAATCGTTCGAGAGCGAGGCGCTGACCGGCTATCTACGCAACCTGCGGCTCGAGGCGCGCAAGTCGATCCACGAGGCCGTCGTCTGCGAGACCGACGCGGAACGCGCATTCGCGGACGCGCTCGAGGCGCACGACGGCGTGAAGCTGTATGCAAAGCTGCCCGCGTGGTTCCGCGTCGCGACGCCGCTCGGCAGCTATCACCCGGACTGGGCGGTGCTCGCCGAGCAGGACGGCGGCGAGCGGCTGTACTTCGTCGTCGATACGCCGAATGCGGACGGCGATACGCCGACCGAGCACGAGCGCGCGAAGCTCGCCTGCGGCGAAGCGCATTTCCGTGCGCTGGCCGATGGCGACGATGCGGCGCGGTTCGTGCGCGTCCGGCACGTCGACGCGCTGTTCGACGCCGCTGCGGCGTCGACGCGCACGGCGCGGTAAGGCGAACGGCGGCGGCAACGCTGTCGCTGCCGACGGGACGCACGACTGGAACAGGCACGCACGTGTCGCGGCGCGTGTCGGCATGAAACGAGCGTCGCATCTGCACAACGCGACGCACGACCAAAGGGCGCACGCCCCGAATGCACGATGAGCCGGATGCGATTCCGGCGCCGCCATGCAATTCGGACGTGCGCCCTTCCCTTTTCTCCTGCAGGCCGCCGTTACAGCGTCGTCTTACCGAACGCGTTGCGCTTCGTATGCTTGCCGTGCGACGTCGTGTGCGCGGCATGGCCGTGCGTATGCCCGCGCCCCGGCTGCGTGCCGGCGCGATCGGCGATCGTGTCGGAGCGATCGGCCGCACGCGCAAGGCCCTTGTCGCGATCGCCCGCATGAAAGCCGTTCGAATTGCTCAGCGCTGCGCCGCTCATGTGGCCGCCCGACATGCCGCCCGCATTGCCGCCGGAACCGCCCGCGCCGTGGCCACCGCCATTCCCGCCGCCGTTGCCGCCGGCCGCTGCGTGTGCGCAGACCGTACCGAGCGCGAGCAGCGCGGCTGCCAGCACGGACAGATATCGTTGTTTTTTCATCGAGTGCTCCTCGCTTGTGTGCGTTCGAGTGACTGCATTCTAGGAATGCAAGCGTGCGGCGTGCATCGCGACGTTGTAAATGATCGTAACGACGCGCGTTGCATGCTTTGATAGGACGAATACGCCGAAGCCGGCGATTAGCGGAGAAGAAAAGTGAAAGGCGGAAGCGGCGCCCTTCCGCCTCGTGGCTGCGCTGACTTACTGCTTCGGCGGGGCCGACTGAGCGCGTTCGTTGCGCTGCTCGGCCTGCTCCTGCGCGTGCTTCTTCGCCATGTGATGGCCGACCACGCAGCCGCCCACAGCGCCTGCCACCGCGTGGTGGCCCGCATAGTGGCCGGCGACGCCGCCGACCACCGCCCCTTTCATGCAGCCCGCCGCGTGCGCGCTGCCGATCGTTGCGAGCGCAACGACAGCGGCGGCGGCACAGGTGCGGAAACTTCGAATCGACATCATCCGATTACGCTCCTGTCGTATCGATCAGGCTCGACCGGCGAGCCGGCCGTCGTTCAGTCCCAGCGGCCGCCGCGCCAGCCGCGGTCGCGCTCGCGCCATTCGTGTTCGCGCCACTCGTGACGACGCCATTCACGTTCGCGCCATTCGCGCGCCCGCCAGTCGTCGTAGCGATAGCCGACCGGCGCATACGCGACGGGTGGCGGCGCCACGTAGACCGGTGCCGGCGCCGTGTAGACGCCCGGCACGCCGATGCCGACCGACAGATCGACGTGGGCCGATGCCACGCCCGACGCGGCAAGCGCCGCTACACCGATAACCGCACCGAGAAGAAGTTTCTTGCTCATCTCGCGACTCCCTGCACGTATGTCGTGCTTCGTGTGAATACGGTTTGGAGTCTAGGCAAGCCGCGCGGATACAGGTGAAACCGGTGTGCGAGACCGGTAACGGGCGTTTACGGTCGCCGGCAAGTACTTGTCGCTAAAGGAAAAAACGGCCGTGCGTCGCGCGTGGCACACGCGCATTGGCATGCGTAATGCGTCGCCGGGGCGGCCGCACAGCACGACGGCCGCCCCGGCGACGGGCTCGAATTCACGCGCGAATATCGTCGACGCTGCGCAGCCAGTGCACGCTGAACAGCCGGTCCGCGTCGGTCCACACCGTATCGGGCACGAACCCGGCGCGTCGCGCGATCGCGCGAAAGCCGTCGATCGTGAACTTGTACGAGTTCTCGGTGTGGATGCGTTCGCCCGCATCGAAATGAAACACGTGACCGCGCACCTGCACCGTTTGCGCGACGTCGCTGACGAGATGCATCTCGATGCGCTGGCGCTGCGGATCGTAGAACGCGCAGTGCGAGAACGCATCGAGATCGAAGTCCGCGCCGAGCTCGGCGTTCGCGCGCGCGAGCAGGTTCAGGTTGAAGCGTGCGGTCACGCCCTGCGCGTCGTTGTAGGCGTCGTGCAGCACGCGCTCGTCCTTCACGAGGTCCGCGCCGACCAGCAGGCCGCCGCCGCGCAGCAGTTGCGCCGCATCGCGCAGGAACGCGTCGGCTTCTTCCGGCGAGAAGTTGCCGATCGTCGAGCCCGGAAAAAAGCCGATGCGCCGCCGCGGCGTCGCGGTGAGTTCCGCGAGCTGTTCGGCCTTCGTGTAGTCGGCCGCGATCGGCGCGACGTCGAGCCACGGATATTCGGCGCGCAACCGCGCGGCCGCGCCGTGCAGATAGTCTGCCGAGATGTCGATCGGCACGTAGCGCAGCGGCGCGTTGGCGCCGTGCGCGGCGAACGCGTCGAGCAGGATGCGGATCTTCTCGAGCGAGCCTGCGCCGAACTCGACGATGTCCGCGTGCGGGCCGACGCGCTGTACGATCTCCGCGGCACGCGCGCGTAGGATCCCGAGTTCGGTGCGCGTCGGGTAATACTCCGGCAGTTCGCAGATGCGATCGAACAGCGCCGAGCCCGTCGCATCGTAGAAGTATTTCGGCGGGATGCTGCGCGGCGTGCGCGACAGTCCGTCGATCAGGTCGCGCTCGAACGCGCTCGGCCGCACTTCGCGGGCGGGTGGCTGGCCACCGGTCGTGGCCGTCAGGTCAGACGTCTCGCGCAAGTCGAACTCCCGTGAATTGCCAGCGCGCAGCCGGCGGAAAGAAATTGCGGTACGTCGGCCGCTCATGGCCCGGCGGCGTCGCGATGCTGCTGCCGCGCAGGACCTGCTGGCCGACCATGAACTTGCCGTTGTATTCGGCCGCGACACCGGCAAGCGGCCGGAAGCCCGGATACGGCTCGTACGACGAACGCGTCCACTGCCATACGTGGCCGAGCATCTGCCGGATGCCGTCCGCGCCGAACGCGGCTTCCCATTCGAATTCCGTCGGCAGCCGCGCGCCCGCCCATTCCGCGTACGCGGCCGCTTCATAGAAGCTCACGTGACAGACCGGTGCGTCGGGCGCGAGTGCCTCGACGCCGTGCAGCCCGAACGTGCGCCATCCGTGCGCGGCTGCGTCGTCGGCGATCCAGTACGCGGGCGCTTGCCATCCTTCGCGCTGCACCGTCGCCCAGCCGTCCGACAGCCAGTATTCCGGGCGCGCATAGCCGCCGTCGGCGACGAACGCCGCGAATTCGGCATTCGTGACGAGCCGGTTCGCGATCTCGTACGGCCGCACGAGCGCCGTATGACGCGGCCGCTCGTTGTCGAACGAGAACGCATCGCCGCCGTGACCGATGTCGACGAGCCCGCCCGGCCGATGCAGCCAGCGCAGCGGCCCTGCATCGCCTGCGGCGAGCGCCTGCGTGTCGGCATCGGTGCGCGGGCGGTAGGCCGGCTTCAGCGGGTTGCACGAGAACGCGTGCAGCATGTCGGTGACGATCAGTTCCTGGTGCTGCTGCTCGTGATGCAGGCCGAGTTCGATCTCGGGCGCGATCGTATCGAGCAGCGACGGATCCGCGCCGGCGAGCGCGTTCAGCATCGCTTCGTCGACGTACTGCCGGTACGCGTGCACTTCGTCGAGCGACGGGCGCGTGAGCAGCCCGCGCTGCGGACGCGGATGACGCGGGCCGAGCGCTTCGTAGTAGGAATTGAAGAGGAACTGGAAGGCGTCGTTGAACGGCGTGTAGCCGTGCACGCGACGCATCAGCACGACCGTTTCGAAGAACCACGTCGTATGCGCGAGATGCCACTTCGTCGGGCTCGCGTCGGGCATCGACTGCACGGCCTGGTCTTCGGCGGACAGCGTCGCCGTCAACGCGATGCTATGGGCGCGCACGTCCTGATAACGGCGCTGAAGCTGGGATGCAAGGAGGCTCATCGGTTTACCGTCCACGTCGCAATTCGCTGCGTTGCGTTGCCGGAAAAAGGAAAGCCTCGCGCTCGATTGCGCGCGGCTGACGTGCGACCTTCGGTGCTGCGTCCATCGGGCAGCCGGCGCGCGCGCCGGGCCGCAGAAGCGGCGTCAGTCCATCTGCCCGTGCAGAACAGTATGGTCCAGAAATGTGAAGGTCGCGAATCGGATTGCGCGGAAAGTGGAGTCGAAAGAAATTTGAAAGCATGCGTCGGTGTGCGTGCGGCAATGACGGCGAGCCGCTATCGCTCATGCGGCGGCCCGCGCGGACGATCGCAATGCGCATGCCCGTTCGGCCGCCTGCTGACGCCTTCTGACACCGAAGCGGCGATCGTCTTCGCGCTGACGTGCATGCGGCGTGGTTTCGCGAATGCCTTCGCGCGCCGCGACAGCGTTCCCGCGGGCCGGTGGACGGGTGCCTTCCGTCATTCGGATCCGCCGGTGCATGTTGGAACCGCCGCACGCATCGCTTTCGGTTTCCCCTCCTCGGCCTCTCGATCGTCACGCGCATTGAAAAATTTTTCGTCGGGATGTCACACGGGCCGGGTGCTCGCTCGTCATGTCATCGGAACCCACACGAAAGGAGAAGGACCATGACCGCGAAACTCAATCCGTTTGCCGTTGCGCCTGCACTGATGAAGGACTGGATGGCCGTATCGGTCGCCGCGGCCGGAAGCCTCGAGCCGACGCTGATCGAGCTCGTGAAGATCCGCGCATCGCAGATCAACGCGTGCGCGAACTGTCTTAACATGCACACCGTCGAAGCGCGCGCGCAAGGCGAGACCGAGCAGCGGATCAACCTGCTCGCCGCGTGGCGCGAGGCGCCCTGCTACACCGACCGCGAACGCGCGGCGCTCGGCTGGACCGATGCGCTGACGCGACTGTCCGAAGGCCATGCGCACGACGCCGCGTATGCCGAGCTGAATGCGCACTTTACGCAGGAGGAACAGGTGAAGCTCACGCTGATGATCAACGTGATCAACGGCTGGAACCGGCTGGCCGTCGGCTTCGGGCTATGGGTCGACCCGGCCGAGGCGAAGGCCGCCACCGCGAAGATGGTGGCGTGATGACGAACGTCGATCCGGCGGACACGATGGCCGACGCGGCCGCGAGCTTCGATCCGCTGCGCCGGATGCTGATTCGCGTCGCGTACCGGATGCTCGGGTCCGTCGCCGATGCGGAGGACGTCGTGCAGGACGCGTTCATACGCTGGATCGACGTCGACCGCACCGAGATCCGCGTGCCCGAGGCGTTCCTGCGGCGGATGGTGATGCGGCTGTGTCTCGATCATCTGAAGTCGGCGCGGCATCGGCGCGAAACGTACGTCGGCCCGTGGCTGCCCGAACCCGTCGTCGACGAAGACGAACAGGAAGACGTGACGTTGCCGCTGATGCTCGCGCTCGAACGGCTTTCGCCGCTCGAGCGTGCGGCGTTTTTGCTGCACGACGTGTTCGGGCTCGAGTTCGACGAAGTCGCCGCGACGATCCAGCGCGAGCCCGCTGCGTGCCGGCAGCTCGCCGCGCGTGCACGCACGCATGTGCGTGAGGCGCGGCCGCGGTTTCGCGTCGACAAGCAGCGCGGAATCGAACTCGCGGAAGCCTTCTTCGCGGCGTCGCGCAGCGGCGACATGCGCACGCTCGGCGCGATGCTCGCCGAAGACGTGAGCCTGCATTCGGACGGCGGCGGCAAGCGCACGGCCGCAGCCAAACCGGTGTTCGGGTTCGAGCGCGTAATGAAGGTGCACACGCACCTGGCCGAGCTGTTCGCGACGCAGGCGTCGATGCTCGTGCGGGCAGGCTTCATCAACGGCCTGCCCGGTTTCGTCACGCGCGAAGCCGACGGCGAGCTGCAGACGACGGCGCTCGAGATCGAGGACGGCAAGATCGTCGCGATCTACGTCGTGCGCAATCCGGACAAGCTGAAGCATCTGCATTGATGCGCGCCGGTGCGGTGCCGAAGCGCAAATGCAATATGCGATGCGGAAAAGAAAAACGCCACGCGAACCTGCCGCGTGGCGTTTGATCATTTGGCGAGCCGGATTGCATGAAGCAATGCGTGCTGCCGGACCCCTTCGATTATTCGTTGGTAGGCTCGATTGGATTCGAACCAACGACCCCCACCATGTCAAGGTGGTGCTCTAACCAACTGAGCTACGAGCCTAAGAAGCCGCGAATTATAGAGAGGGTTTGCGAGTAGCACAAGCCCTTTCGTGAAAATTTTTTGACGCGCGTGGTGAGGACGGGCGCGGTGCGATGCGGGAGCGCGGACGATGGTGCGGTCTGCCTACGGATGTGCGGGCACAGCGCGACGAGTCGGTGTCGTCACGTTATCCACATTGGGCTCTGGATAACCATTCGGCAAGCCTCTGGATTCACAGTGGAGCGATTGAGGATAGGTTCGCGAAGCTGTGAATCGCCGAAAAGTTGTTCTGTGCTGCACAGAGCTGTGCACGCGCATCGCGTGCGGTTATGCATTGCGCTTCGAGTTGACAATTCAGTGCGTTACGGAGGTTATCCACTGTGATGCGGAGGGCTTGTTAACTATCACTACGTATGTATACGAACTCTGTTAACACCTTTGGATAAGCACAGTCCGGCGACTGTGATTCGAGCAGGTTGTGCACGGGGTGCGGTGGACGTGTTCGTCGATGTGCGAGTCGTCACGTTGGCTAGATGGCTCGGCGTTCGCTCGAGGCGGCTGTGCGACGAATGCTGCGGGACAAATGGCGCGCGGCCCTTCGGCTTGTCGACAGCGGTTTCCATGCGACTCGGGACATTGGTGACCGGATCGCACCGGGGGCGATGAGGAAACTGAACGCGATGCGGAAGTTGCTGGGCGTCCTGCCCATCGGCCATCGCCGTTTGCGCAACAACGGCTGCTTCAATTACTTCATTCGCGACATCCGCGCGCCGAAGCTGAGGGATAACGACCTCGGACTACCCGTCAAGACACACTGGCGGCTGTTATGGGAAGACAAGCGATATACGGACGGCGTCATTCCCGACGAATCGGGGTATTTCCTTGAGGGACCACAGCCGAATCGCGATATCGTCGCGTAGGTCCGGACCAACGGTTTGATGGGGCCTGTCAGGAATTTTGTGTTTAAGGCATAACATGCTCCCAAGGAGAGT
>NZ_JBQYLP010000078.1:0-23989 GCF_052683555.1 Burkholderia sp. BC1 | reverse complement strand
TCCTCGGCTACGTCTGCGATGACCGCCGAGCCGAATAAATCAGCGTTTCCCAAGTACCGTAAGCCGATGCAGGCCATTACGCAGCGCGTGACGTGCGAGACTCGAATAAGACAAGCCGCATCCGACCCAGCCCGGACGAAGGCGCACGCCATCGAATACGACGCAGTTTTCCGGTGCGGCCGCCTCATAGATGCGTCGGCGTAAGATTGTCTCCGGCAACGAAAGCGCGACTCGCGTCGCACCCTTCGGCAACGGCAGTCGATCGTCCAGCAGTGTGGTCGGCGGCAGGAAATTCATCGCAGTCAGGAAGCGATCGAACATGAAGTCGAAGCGGACACTACCCTTGTTAACGGCGCGCTCAATCGCCTCGGCGTCGTAACTCCGGTCCAGCGCGGCTTGCACAGCGCGCAACATATCCTGCTCGTTACCTTCCTCGAAGAAAGTAACGCCGTCGAGGATCTCCGGATACTCGGCTTGATCGCACGACGACTCCGATACAAGCGGTACTCCGAGCGACAGGCACTCCTGGATACGCGGCATCTCGAGCAGCGCATTCTCATAGTAGTGAATATTGACTACGACCCTGGCCCGACGAATCTCCCGCGCAACATCATCGCCGAATACCTCACTGCAGATGCGTACGTTGAAATGCTTCTGCAGTGTCTCCAGCATCTGTCGACGACGGGGCGAGCTCTTCGCATCGCCATAGAACAACAGATCCCACTTCTTCTCGATCGGCTCGGCAACGATGTCGGCCTTAAAGTCGTGGCTCGCCCCGACCGGCAAGTAATGGACGTGCGGATACCGGATGCCCTTGCTGTCCAAGAACTCGATGTTCTTCAGCGAATACTCGAGAACAGCGAGTGAACCCTCGAGTGTCTTCAAGTAATCGTCGGTAAACCAGCGAGAACTCACCGACTGCTCCATCTGAAACGCGATGCGCCTTTCCCCCGGCGGTAACCGCTTGAACATCTGTGGACATACAACCACATACATGTCGTGTACGAAGTGCGACGGCGATTCAGTCATGGTGTCAACCTGCCACCCGTGCTTGCGCAATCGATCTGCGATGAGATGTGCAACGAACAGTGTGTGGCGCGTTGTCATCACGCCCCAGGTCCTCGGCGGGCCCGAGCGCAAATGGCTCTCCAGTGCGCGGTCCATGCGCACCGCATCGAGACGCTGCTGCAGCCCTCTGAAATCCCCTCGTACAACATAGCGAAGTGCATTGCGGGCTCGCAATGCTATCCGCGCGATTCGATACAACGGTGGTGTCAACATTCTCAAAGGGCGCGTGATCCGCCAGGACCTTGACGCATAAATTCGATTAATCTCATCAAACGCACGCTGCAACTGCGCCGACAATTCATCGCGCTGTGCGACGAGCGCACTGCTTCGCTCGGTTACAAGATCCTGCAATTGAGCCCGCACATCGTTCAACTCCTGCGTGACCTGACGAAATCCGCTTGTACTCTCGACCAGCGATCGTGTAAGTTCGCTTCGCTCGGACTGCAGTTCACGCAACGTCTCATGCAATTGCTGAAACTGCGCACGGAGTTCCGCTTCGAGAAATCCGCTCCTACTCTCAATCAGCGATCGCGTGAGTTCGCTGCGCTCGGACTGCAACTCACGTAACGTCTCATGCGATTGCTGAAGCTGCGCACGGAGTTCCGCTTCGAGCAATCGTGCGGGATGCGACGGCAACACGATTGACCGCTCGGCCGATTTCTCTAGCACGCCATGCTTGATCCCAAAGAAATAGAGATCGTGAGTCTCATCGTTGGTCGAAAATTCGACGTAACTGAATGTCTCGTCGATATTCAACGCAGCACGGATATCCGTCTCCGTCAGATTTCGATAGTAATCGGCCCACTCGCTGTCCGCGAATTCAAGCAACGGCGCATCCTGCGGTGTCGTCCGTCGAGTGCCGTGTTCCGGTCGCCCTTCCGTTGCGCAGGTGATCAACAGTAACCCGCCGGGACGCAGCATTCTGACCGCGTTACGCAGCGTCTGGTCCCAATAGCGGTCATGCTCCAGGCATTCCGTCGAGACAATAACGTCAAATGTATTCGGAGGTAATCCCAGTTCATGTGCCGGACAGACCAGATCGACATTTCGCCCTTCCGCAACGTCAACTCCGAGGTACAGGCTGCTGGCATCGAACAGGTATTGGTTGTTACCGTTGATGTCCAGGGATCCGATATCCAGGGCGAACACCCCTTGGAAAAACTGGGGGTATCGGCTCTTGACCGTCGAGCAAAATGCTCTTTGCTGAGGATGCGCCATAGCTTACCGTCCAAGAAATAATTCAATTCAAAGATACACAGGGCGGCATATACCGGAACATGAAATTCACTCGCCCTTCAACGGTATGAAGCGACTGACGGCGGTCACGCCATCGCTGCCTCGTATTCCGACACCACCGCCTCCACCGGCCCGAACGCTCGCACGCGGCCCCGCTCCATCCAGAGCGCCTTGTTACATACCTTGCGAATTTCGGAATTCGAGTGCATCGCGAGTACGACAATCTCGGCGCGACTGTGCAAATCGGCGAGCCGTGCCTCCGCCTTGTGCATGAAGGACGCATCACCGACCCCCATCACTTCGTCGAGCAACAGGATTTCGGCATCGACCGCAGTCGAAACAGCAAACGCCAACCGCACCCGCATGCCGTTCGAGTAGGTACGAATCGGCAGATCGAGATAGTCGCCCAATTCGCTGAACTCCGCGATGTCGCGCTGCTTTGCACGGATTTCCGAGTCGGACATTCCCAGCATCAATCCACGAAGCCGAATGTTCTGCATGCCGGTCGAGTTTTCGTCCATGCCTAAACTGATATCGAGCAACGGCACAACCTTTCCTTCACGCGACAGCGTACCCGCGGTCGGAGGATAGATCCCGGCCATCGCCCGCAGCAGCGTCGACTTTCCCGCGCCATTGTGACCGATCAGACCGACGCGATCGCCCCGCTCGAACCGGAAGCTCAGATCGTCGAGCGCCCGCACAACAATCACGCCGTCGCTTCCCTCGGCAATCCGATTCCGTCGCCCCATTCGAAGGACCTGCTTCTTGAGCGAACGCCCCTGCACGTCATAGATCGGCAGGTCCAGCGTCACGTCTTTCAATTCGATGTATGCCATACCTCAGCCCTCAAACCCAATACGGAATGCGCTTCAGAAAACGGCCAGTCAGAAGCAGCGCAATAGGCCAGCCAATCGCGGCCATGCCGATCACGATCCCCCACGTCAGTGCACTGGGCATATGTCCGATCAACGGACCACGCACGACATCGATCAGATACGCGAGCGGATTCCATTCGACAATGAACGCGAAACGCGTCAACGCATCCGGACGAAAAAGAATCGGTGTGACATAGAACGCAACCTGAAGCAGCGCACCAATGATCTGCGGGAGGTCGCGAAAACGCGCCGACAGCAAGCCCGCCACCATCGCGATCCACAGCCCATTCACGATAAACAGGAGCAGTCCCGGAATAAACATCGGCAGCGTTTCCCAGCTCTTCACACCGAAGATCAGCAGAAGCGCGACGATGATGACGAAGTTGTGCGCGAGCACGATCAGGTTCCGCCAGACGACCTGCAAGATATAGATCAGCTTCGGGGTCGCCATCTGGCGGATGTACGACGAGCTATTGATATAGGCAACGCTACCGTCCTGAACCGTCTGTGAAAATAGGCCCCACAGCACGATGCTCGATGCAAGATACGGCAGATATTCGCTCAGTTTTTGTCCGAACAACGTCCCGTACACGACGCCGAGCGACGAGATCATGACGCCCATACTGATCGTGAGCCAGAACGGCCCGAGGCGCGAACGCGCGTAGCGCTGGCGAATTTCGAGCCAACCGAGTAGCGTCCACAATCGCCACGACGCGATGCTTTGTTTGAGATCAGCGAGTGAGAGAATCAGCATGCAAGGTTATGAAATGATTAGACAGTGTAACCAGTACCCTTCGACAAACATCGGGCATCGCCAACTCATTCGGCCAGACAGAGTCGCAACGCATCGTCCCACGCGGGCATGTGCACACCAAAGGTTGAGGCCAGCTTGTCGAGCGCCAGCCGAGAATTAGCGGGACGCTTCGCAGGTACCGGATATTCGCTCGCGGAAATAGGCACCACCCTCGGTGATCGGCTACCCATCGCAGCCGCGAAAATCGCCTCGGCGAAGCCGTGCCACGATGTCGCACCGGACGCGGTAAAGTGATAGACGCCAGAGCGCTCCGCCCACCAATCCGGACCACCCGCCACGCCCTGAGCGACAATGTGCGAAGTTGCGGTTGCGATCGTTTTCGACCACGTCGGCGCGCCGATTTGATCCGCTACGACGCGCACTTCCGGCCGCTCACTGCCAAATTTCAGCATGGTTAGCAGGAAGTTCTTGCCGCGCCGACCGTACACCCAACTCGTCCGCAAGATCAAATGCGGACATCCGATCGAAGCAATCGCACGCTCGCCTTCGAGCTTCGTGAGTCCGTAAACATTCTGCGGATTCGTCGCGTCTGCTTCTACATAGAGGCCTGACTTCGTTCCGTCGAACACGTAGTCGGTCGAATAGTGGATCAGCGCCGCGCCAAGCTTTACAGCTTCCTCGGCCAACACGCGCGGCAGGTCCGTATTCAGGCGTCGCGCCGCCTCGACGTCCGTCTCGGCCTTGTCGACGGCCGTATAGGCGGCCGGATTCACGATGATCGACGGCTTCAGTTCGCGTACGACGCTGCGCACGCGATCGAGATCGGACAAGTCGAGCATCGAGCGGTCGCACGCCACCACGCGGCCGAGGCCCTGCAGCGAGCGCAGCAATTCAAACCCGACCTGGCCATTCACACCCGTCACAAGGATCCTCGGTTCAGGAGTCACACCCACCTCACGCATAAACTTCGGCTTCGCTCAAACGCTTGCCTGCCGCATCCTTGGCCGCCAATAGCGGCTCGAAATCGATCGGCCACTCGATGCCGATGTCCGGATCGTTCCACACGATGCTGCGCTCGTGCTCGGGGTACCAGTAGTCGGTGGTCTTGTACAGGAACTGCGCCGCCTCCGACAGCACGACGAAGCCGTGCGCGAATCCGGGCGGCACCCAAAGCTGCCGATGGTTGTCCGCCGACAGCGTCACGCCGACCCACTTGCCGAAGTTCGGCGAGCTGCGGCGAATGTCCACGGCTACGTCGAACACTTCGCCTTCGACCACGCGCACGAGCTTGCCCTGCGCATGCTGGATTTGATAGTGCAGCCCGCGCAGCACACCCTTCGCCGAGCGCGAATGGTTGTCCTGCACGAACTCGACGCCCGGCTCGACCTGCTCCGCGAACTCGCGCCCGTTGAAGCTCTCGTAGAAGTAGCCGCGCGCATCGCCGAATACCTTCGGCTCGATGATTTTGACTTCGGGCAGTGCCGTAGCAGTTACCGTGATGGCCATGCAACCTGATCCGTAAGAATGTTCAGCAGATATTTGCCGTAGCCGTTCTTCGCCAGCGGCTGCGCCAATTTCTGCACTTGTTCCGCGTCGATCCAGTGGCGGCGGTATGCGATTTCCTCGGGGCACGCGACCACCAGCCCTTGCCGCTTCTGCAGCGTCGCGATGAAGCTCGCCGCTTCGATCAGCGAATCGTGCGTGCCGGTGTCGAGCCATGCGTAGCCGCGGCCCATGATTTCGACGTTCAGCGTGCCATCGGCGAGGTAGCGCGAATTGACGTCGGTGATTTCTAGTTCACCACGCGCGGACGGCTTGATGTCGGCCGCGATGTCGCACACGCGGTTGTCGTAGAAGTACAGGCCCGTGACCGCATAGTGCGAACGCGGCTTGGCCGGCTTCTCTTCGATCGACAGCGCGCGAAAGTCCTTGTCGAACTCGACGACGCCATACCGCTCGGGATCGTGCACGTGATACGCGAACACCGTCGCGCCCGCCTCCTGCGCATTCGCATGCTCGAGCTGCTTCGCGAGGTCGTGGCCGTAGAAGATGTTGTCGCCCAGAATCAGCGCCGACGGATCGTTGCCCACGAACTCCCTGCCGATGATGAACGCCTGCGCGAGCCCGTCGGGCGACGGCTGCACCGCGTACTGGATGTTCATCCCCCACTGACTGCCGTCGCCGAGCATCGATTCGAAGCGCGGCGTGTCCTGCGGGGTCGAGATGATCAGCACGTCGCGAATGCCGGCGACCATCAGCGTCGACAGCGGGTAGTAGATCATCGGCTTGTCGTACACCGGCAGCAACTGCTTCGATACCGCGTGCGTGATCGGGTACAGCCGGGTGCCGGAACCGCCGGCCAGGATAATGCCTTTGCGTGCCATGTCCGCCGCCCTTACGCGCGCTGCGCGTAGTTGGTCTCGACCCACTTGCGGTACTCGCCCGATGCGACTTCGTCGACCCACTGCTGGTTGTCGAGATACCAGTCGACCGTCTTCGCGAGACCCGTTTCGAACGTCTCCGCCGGCTTCCAGCCGAGTTCGCGCTCGAGCTTGCGCGCGTCGATCGCATAGCGGCGATCGTGGCCGGGACGGTCTGTCACGTACGTGATCTGATCGCGATACGAGCCCGTTGCCTTCGGCCGTTTCGAATCGAGCAGATCGCACAGCGTATGCACGACTTCGAGGTTCTTCTTCTCGTTCCAGCCGCCGACGTTGTACGTCTCGCCCGGCACGCCGCGCGCGAGCACTTCACGGATCGCGCTGCAGTGGTCGCCTACATACAGCCAGTCGCGCACGTTCTGGCCGTCGCCGTACACGGGCAGCGGCTTGCCGGCGAGTGCGTTCGCGATCATCAGCGGAATCAGTTTTTCCGGGAACTGGTACGGGCCGTAGTTGTTCGAGCAGTTCGTCGTCAGCGTCGGCAGGCCGTAGGTGTGATGGTATGCGCGAACGAGATGATCGGAGCCCGCCTTGGTTGCCGAGTACGGGCTGTTCGGCGCGTACGGCGTCGTCTCGGAGAATTGCGGGTCCGTGGCGGACAGCGAGCCGAACACTTCGTCGGTCGACACGTGCAGGAAGCGGAAGGCGGCCTTGTCCGCGTCGTTCAGGCCGTTCCAGTATTGGCGGGCAGCTTCCAGCAGCGTGAAGGTGCCGACCACATTGGTCTGCACGAAATCGGCCGGGCCGTGAATCGAGCGATCGACATGGCTTTCCGCCGCGAAGTGCAGCACCGCGCGCGGCTTGTGCTCGGCAAAGAGCGCGTCGAGCGCAGCGCGGTCGCAGATATCGACGCGCGCAAACACGTGCTTCGGATTGCCTTCCAGCGACTGAAGCGTACGAAGGTTGCCCGCGTAGGTCAGTTTGTCGACGTTGAGCACGGCTTCGTCGGATGCGCGCAGCCAGTCGAGTACAAAGTTGGCGCCGATAAAGCCTGCGCCGCCGGTAACCAGGATCATGGGGCTCCCTCTAGTAATGCCCGGTAGCGCCAGCCGGCCCTACCGCATCGGATTCGCACGCGACGTCATCGTCACGCTAAACCGAGAATTTTACCCGGCCACCATGGCAGTTAAAGTCATGAAATGCTAATTTTGTTCGGGAAAACGACAATTATAGGGACCCGGCGCCCCCCAAAGCCACGCCGCTAACAACTTGATACAGCGCTCCCGCCCCCTGCGTCGAATAAAATTTCCTGCCGAATCAATGACATTTCGGGGAACGTCGGTTGCAAAATGGCGTCTCGTACCAACGAATCTTCTTTCCGTGCGGAAATCAATAGCACTGCCGCTCTCATGACCCCAACCCCCATCGCCATCGGCGACATCCAAGGCTGTCATTCAGCTTTCGACTCGCTACTAAAAAAACTCTCCGCCCCGGCCGACACGCCGCTATGGATCGCCGGCGACATCGTAAACCGCGGCCCCGGCTCCCTGGCCGCGCTGCGCGCGCTAATCGACCTCGGCCCTCGCGTCACAGCCGTCCTCGGCAACCACGACCTGCACCTGCTCGCCGTCTCGGCCGGCATCCGCACCGAACGCCGCGGCGACACGATCGGCGAGATCCTCGACGCGCCCGACGCCGACGCCCTCCTCGACTGGGTCCGCCACCGCCCGTTCGCGCATTTCGAAGACGGCAAACTGCTCGTCCACGCGGGCGTGCTGCCGCAGTGGGACGTGACGCTCGCCCTCGAGCTCGCGGACGAGCTCCAGCAGGCGCTGCGCGCGCCCGACTGGCGCGACACGCTGCAAAAGCTGTACGGCAACGAGCCGAACCAATGGAATCCGAACCTCAAAAAGCGCGACCGGATGCGCGTCGCGTTCAACGCGTTCACGCGCCTGCGGTTCTGCACGCCGGACGGCGCGATGGAGTTCAAGGCGAACGGCGGCCCCGAGAGCGCACCGCCCGGCTATCTGCCGTGGTTCGACGTGCCGGGCCGCCGCACCGAAGACGTGACGGTCGTGTTCGGCCATTGGGCCGCCCTCGGACTGATGCTGCGCGACAACGTGGTCGCGCTCGATTCGGGATGCGTATGGGGCAATCAGCTGTCGGCCGTGCGCCTGACGGCCGATCCGGCACAGCGCACGGTCACGCAAGTGCAATGCGAGGCATGCCGCACACCGGGCGGCGAATGACGGCAATGTAACGGCTGCGGCCCGCTCAAGCGGACCGCATCCCGATCAGCCTTCGCGCCCGGGCACCGGCTCTTCGGCGGCACCGTCGCGGGCCGCGTCCGAGCCGACTTCCGCGACCGGATACGCATGCTTCGCGAGCTCGGCCAGCGACTCGGCCGACGGCTTGCCAACCTTCGCCTGCATCGCCTCGAGCGTGGCCGCGATCGCATCGCGCGCCGCCGCCGACATCGCACGCCGGTCGCCGCCCGGCGCGATCGGATCGCACACGTACAGATGCGCGACGAGCGGCCCGCCGCGTAGCACCATGTCGAGCGACTTGCCGAGCGACAGCTCGCCGGTATACGCAGGCGCAACCGACTGCCGCCCCTGCGCGTCCTCGTACATCAGGCAGATCGGCTGCACCGCGCAGCCGGCCGACACCGCGGCCTGGAACAGATTCGCATGGAACGGCAGCAACCCTTGCCCGTCGGACGTCGTGCCTTCCGGAAACACGCACATCACGCCGCCGCTGCGCAGCCGCTCGGCCATCTCGTGCATGACGCGCATCGCCTCGGTGCGCTTCTCGCGCTGCAGGAACACGGTATCGAGCTTCTCGGCGAGCCAGCCGATCACCGGCCACTGCCGCACCTCGGCCTTCGACACGAACGGCGTCGGCCGCCACGCGTTGATCGTATAGATGTCGAGCCACGACACGTGATTGCCGACGACGAGCGCGCTCGCATCGAGTCGCGCGCGGTCGTTGTGCACGACGAGCCGCATCCCGCAGATCCGCAGCAGCTTCACCGACCAGCGGCGCGTGAGCTCGGCGCGACGCGCGGCCGTCACATGCGAAAAGCGCAGCGCGACGATCGCCATGCCGCGCAACAGGTGAAAGACGAGGCGCAGCTTGCGGATAGCGTTCATGAGGAAAGCCCGGCGTGGTTCAGTTGCGCTCGAACGCGACCTGTCCGGCGACGAGCGTCGCGCGCACGCACGCGGGCAGCTCGTAGCCGAGGAACGGCGAGTTGTGGCCCTGGCTCTTCAGCGCGCGCGGCTCGACGCGCCAGTGCGCGCGCGGGTCGAACACGCAGAGATCGGCCGCACTGCCTTCGGTCAGACGGCCCGCCGGCAGATTCAGCACGTCCGCAGGCGCCGACGTGATGCGGCGCAGCGCCTGCGCGAGCGGCGTGCGCGTCTCGTCGGCCCACTTCACGGTCAGCGACAGCAGCAGTTCGAGGCCGGTCGCACCGGGCGTCGCTTCGCCGAACGGCAACAGCTTCTCGTCGTCGTCGACCGGCGTGTGATCGGAGCAGATCGCGTCGATGGTGCCGTCCGCGAGCGCCGCGCGGATCGCCTCGCGATCGCGCTCGCTGCGCAGCGGCGGATCGAGCCGGAACTGCGAATCGAAATAGCCGATGTCGACGTCGATCAGGTGCAGGTGATTCACGCCGACGTCGCACGTGACGGGCAGCCCTTCAGCCTTCGCCGCGCGCACGAGCGCGAGGCCGGCCGCCGACGACAGTCGCGCGAGGTGCACGCGCGCGCCGGTCACGCGCATCAGTTCGAAAATCGTGTGCAGCGCGATCGTCTCGGCCGCGACCGGCACGCCGGACAGCCCGAGCCGCGACGCGACGGGCCCGCTCGCCGCGACACCGCCCTTGCCGATGAATGCGTCGAGCGGGCGCAGCCAGGTGGTGTAGCCGTAGGTGCTCGCATACTGCAGTGCGCGCAGCAGCACCTGCGTGTCGCGCAGCGGCACGTTCGCATGCGTGAAGCCGACGCAGCCGGACTCGGTCAGCGCGACCATCTCGGTGATCACTTCGCCCTTCAGGCCGACGGTCAGCGCGCCGAGCGGATGCACGTTGGCCTGGTGCAGATTGCGCGCGCGGAACTTCAGCATCTCGACGAGGCCCGGCTCGTCGAGCACGGGATCGGTGTCCGGCGGACACACGAGCGTCGTCACGCCGCCGGCGACGGCCGCCGCCATCTCGGACGCGAGTGTCGCCTTGTGCTCGTAGCCGGGCTCGCGCAGCCGCGCGCACAGGTCGACGAGGCCGGGCGCGACGATCAGGCCCGTCGCGTCGATCGTCTTGTCGGCCGCGAAGCCGGCCGGCGCGCGGCCGGCTTCGGCGATCGCGTCGATCTTGCCGCCCGAGATGAATACGTCGGCTTGCCGCTCGCTGCCGGCGACCGGATCGATCAGCGTGCCGCCTTTGATATGAATCTTCATGCGCTGTCTGTGAATGCGTTGAATGCGTTGAATGCCTGGATAAGGAGGCGCGAAGCGGCTCAGTCGTTGTTGCCGGCGACGATGCCCATCACGGCCATCCGCACGGCGATGCCGAACGTGACCTGATTGAGGATCACCGATTGCGGGCCGTCGGCGACCTGCGAGTCGATCTCGACGCCGCGGTTCATCGGGCCCGGGTGCATCACGATCGCGTCGGGTGCGGCGAGCGCGAGGCGCTCGGGCGTGAGCCCCCACGTCTTGAAATACTCCTGCGCGGACGGCAGCAGCGCGCCGCTCATCCGCTCGTTCTGCAGGCGCAGCATGATGATCACGTCGACGCCCTTCAGCCCTTCGTCGAGGTTGTGGAACACCTTCACGCCCATCTGCTCGAGGCCGCCCGGCAGCAGCGTGCGCGGGCCGATCGCGCGCACTTCGGGCACGCCGAGCGTGGTCAGCGCGTGAATGTCCGAGCGCGCGACACGCGAATGCAGGATGTCGCCGACGATCGCCACGCGCAGCTTCGTGAAGTCGCGCTTGTAGTGGCGGATCGTGTACATGTCGAGCAGGCCCTGCGTCGGGTGCGCATGGCGGCCGTCGCCGGCGTTGATCACGTGCACGTGCGGCGCGCAGTGCTCGGCGATCAGGTACGGCGCGCCGCTCGATGCATGACGCACGACGAACAGGTCCGCATGCATCGCGGACAAGTTGTTGATCGTGTCGAGCAGCGATTCGCCCTTGCTCGTCGAGGAAGCATTGATGTTCAGGTTCAGCACGTCGGCCGACAGGCGCGTCGCGGCGATCTCGAAGGTCGTGCGCGTGCGCGTCGAGTTCTCGAAGAACAGGTTGAACACGGACTTGCCGCGCAGCAGCGGCACCTTCTTCACTTCGCGGTCCGTCACGCTGACGAACTGCTCGGCCGTATCGAGGATGTGGTTGACGATCGAGCGCGGCAGGCCCTCGATCGACAGCAGATGCTTGAGCTCGCCGTTTTTCGTGAGCTGCGGGTTGCCCTTCAGGAAACCGTAGCGGAACCGCTCGGGGCTCGCGGCCGCCGCGGGATTGCCGGTGCGGCCAGTGGTGTCGGTGGTCATGGTGTGCGTGATTCCAACTATGCAAACGGGCCGCGGCGCGAACCGGCGGCCCGGGATACGGTTTCGCGGTCGTTCAGGCGGCTTGCGCCTCGACGTTCAGCGTGAACTGCGAATCGTCGCGCGCGAGCACGAGCGTCGCGCCGGCCGGCACGTCGAGCGTGCCGCCGGCAAAGCGCGCGGCGACCGGCAGCTCGCGTCCGCCGCGATCGGCGAGCACGGCGAGTTCGACGGCAGCCGGACGGCCGTAGTCGAACAGTTCGTTCAGCGCGGCGCGCACGGTGCGGCCCGTGTACAGCACGTCGTCGACGAGCACGATGCGCGCGCCGTCGACGTCGAACGGCAGCGACGTCGGGCTCGCCTGGCTGTGCAGCCCCTTCTTCGCGTAGTCGTCGCGATGCAGCGCGACGTTGACGACGCCGAACGCCGGCGCGCCGAGATCGCGCGCGAGACGCTCGGCGAGCCAGGCGCCGCCGCTGTAGATGCCGGCGAGCCGCGGGCCGCCCGGTTCGGCGAACGCGGTGCCGTACGCGGCACGGATCTGGTCGAGCAGGGCGCGGTACAGCGCCTCGGCGTCAATGGGGCTCATGGTCGGACAATTGATCGAGATACTGTTGAAGGATCACGCGCGCGGCTTCGGCATCGAGCATGTCGGCGCGTGCGCGGCCGCGCACGTTGCGCTCGCGCATCCCGGCCTCGGCTTCGACCGACGAATAGCGTTCGTCGACCCACGTGACGGGCAGCCCGAAGCGGCCGTTCAGCTGGTTGCCGAAGCGCTTCGCCTGCTGCGTCATGTCGTGCGGCGTGCCGTCGGGATGCATCGGCAGCCCGACGACGAGCGCATCGGGCCGCCATTCGGCGAGCAGTTCGCCGACGGCCTTGAAGCGGTGTTCGCGGTTCAGATTGGGGATCACGACGAGCGCGCGCGCGGAGCGCGTCAGCGCATTGCCGATCGCGACACCGATTCGCTTCTCGCCGTAGTCGAACGCCAGGAGCGTCGCATCGCGCGCGCTCGTGCCGCTCATGCGTGCCCTGCTTCGCCGGACAGCGTCGACGAACTGACGCCGAGCAGGCCGAGCGCAGCTTCGAAGCGCTCTTCGGCCGGCGTGTCGAACACGATGCGCGGATCGGCGGCGACCGTGAGCCAGCCGTTGCGGGAAATCTCTTCCTCGAGTTGCCCGGCGCCCCAGCCTGCATGGCCGAGCGTCAGCAGGAAGCGTTTCGGGCCGGTGCCCGTTGCGACCGCCTCGAGCACGTCCTTCGACGTCGTCATCTCGAGCCCGCCCTCCACCGACATCGACGAGCTGTAGTTCGCACCCTCGACCGGCTCGTGCAGCACGAAGCCGCGCTCGGTCTGCACGGGGCCGCCGAAATACACGGGAATGTGCAGCAGCGGCTCGATCTCGAGCTTCAGGTCGATCCGGTTGAACAGCGATTCGAGGTCGATATCGGTAGGACGATTGATGACGAGGCCGAGCGCACCGCGCTCGCTGTGATCGCAAAGATAGACCACCGTTCCCGAGAACGTCGGATCGGCCATGTTCGGCATGGCGATCAGGAACTGGTTGGTGAGATTGATGCGATCGGAAGGCTTTGACATGGTTTGAATTTTAGCAAAGACGCTGCGGCCTGACCGGGCCGCGATCAACGAGCAACATCGCGACGCGCTGGCAATGACGCGCGCGATTACACGGCACTCTAACACGCGCGCGGGCGCTGTCGGCAGCGCGTTGCAGCGGCGCGGGCATGCCCGCCGCGCCATGCCGGCCGGCGCTCCGCTCAGGGCCGGCCGAGCGCCGTGCCGAGCGCTTCGGACCCCGCCGTCAGGTCCGGCGGCGCGACGCCGGCCGCAATCTTCAGCAGTGCGGCGCGCAGCATGTCGGCCGCGCGCGCATGCGCGTCGCGTGCGCTGCCGGCGAGCGGCAGCCCGTGCGCGGCGCGGCGCCATGCGAGGCCGAGCGTATCGGCCAGCAGCGCCGCGTGGCCGAGCCCGAGCGCGCAGGCGGCCGCGCCAACGCGGTACGCGGCTGCGGACGCGCGCCATGCCGCGCCGGCATCCGCGGCCGCGGGATGAGCCGAGAGATCGGTCATCGACGCATCGGCGGTCTGCAGGAAATCCTCATACGCATGTGCGTTGACGGTCACGACACCGAGCGTGCGCGTCGGTGCGGCGGCGAGCGCGTCGTGCTCGGCGCGCGCCGCATCGGCTTCCCACAGCGCTTCGGAGCCGGGCGTGCCGGCCACGTGCCAGTCGACCGTGAGCCCATAGTCGTGCAGCACGTCGACGAGCGCGGCGTCTTCGGCCGCCGCGCCGAACAGCGCGAAATCGCGCCACAACAGCGCAACCGTTTCGCGCACGAGTTCGGGCGGTGCGTATGGCCGCCCGTTCGCGTGTTCGGCGAGCAGCAAGTTCGTGCGCGCCAGAAAGCGTTTCAGATCGGGTGCGCCGCTCGCACGCAGCGCGCGCATGCACGCTGCCGCGAGGCGCCAGAAGTCGTACGGCGTATCGTCGGCGAGCGCGGCGGCGATCGCGTCGAGTTCGTCGAGTGCGGGGCCGGATGCCGGATTTTCCGCACGCAGCGCACCGAGCAGCGCCTGTTCATAACGGGCGCGCACGCGGGCCGCGAATCCGTCCGGCAGCGCACGCAGCGACGCGGCCGGCACCGCGCGGCCGACGAGGGCCAGCGCGTCGAGCGGAACGGCCGCGGGCGCACCGCCGCCCGTCAGCGCGCGCAGCGTACGGAAATGGGCAAACAGGACCGGCGAACACGCGAGTTCGCGCAGATTGTGCCGGCCGACGGCCGCACGGAAATCGCGCAGCGCGGCGCGCCACGCGGCGACGTCCGCTTCGCTTGCCGTCGCCGCGAACGGTGCGCCAGCAGCCAATTGGCCCGCGAATCTCGCGGCCGGCAACCAGCCGGCTTCGGCCAGCACGGCCGCCGCTTCGGCGAGCGGCGCCGCGGCATCGGCGTGCCGTTCGGCCGCATGGGCTGCATCGGCCGCAGCGGCGAGCGCCGCGTCGGCCGCGCGCACGGCGCCGCCGCGCGGATTGGGCAATGCGTCAGGAGGGGGAACGGTCGCCGGTTCGGACGTCATGGACACGCGCGCGTGGGGTCGTCAAGCCGCTCGCGCGGGTCGCGGCGCGCGAGCGCCGGGCCCGCGCGAGGCCAAAGCGGAGTGTCCGTGCGGCAAAGGTCCGATCAGATCTGGACCATTTCGAAGTCTTCCTTGCGGGCGCCGCATTCAGGACACGTCCAGTTGATCGGAACGTCTTCCCAGCGCGTGCCCGGGGCAATGCCCTCGTCCGGCAGCCCGGCTTCTTCGTCGTAAATCCAGCCACAAATCAGGCACATCCAGCTCTTGTATTCCATCTTAAGCCGCGTCGGGAAAGTCGGTAAATTCGGGAGCCATGATGGTACCGTGTCGGGGCCGGACTGCCTAGCAATCGCGCTGGAGTGCAGCGACTACGTTGTGCTGCGCTAAAAAATCCGTCGTATCGGCCGGATTCCGCCGCATAATGGGCGCACAGTGCGGCCTGCCGGGCAACACGGGGCCCGACGGCCCGTCGCCTGCTGCCGCCGCACCTCCGTCGCTTCCCCGTATTTTTCTTGCCCTTTTTTCCATGTCCAGCAACGCCCCTCCGATCGTCCTCACCTTCGGCCTGTCCGATCCCACCGGCGGCTCCGGCCTCCAAGCCGATCTGATGACCCTGGCGAGCATGGGCTGCCACGGCGTGTCCGTCCTCACCGGCTATACCGTGCGCGACTCGGCTGCCTGCGATGAAGTGACCGGCCTCGATCCCGACGTCGTCGCCGCGCAGGCGCGCATGCTGCTCGAGGACATGCCGGTCGCCGCGTTCAAGATCGGCGCCGCGACGCGCGCGGAAGTCGTCAGCGCGATCGCCGAAGTGGTCGCCGACTACGACGGCGTACCGCTGGTGCTCGCGCCGGACTTCACGCTCGACGACGAGCATGTGCTCGCCGCCGACGATCTGCGCGAGTCGATCGCCGATCTGCTCGCGCCGCAGACGACGCTGCTCGTCGCCGATCACGCGACGCTGATCGCGCTCGCGCAGCCGGACGGCGATGCGGAAGCGCCGAATCTCGATGCGGCCGTGTCGCATCTGCTGTCGCAGGGCTGCGAATACATCCTGTCGTCGGAAACGGGCTCGCACCGGCTCGTGAACACGCTGTACGGCGAGGAAGGCCAGCTGCGCGAAGACATGTGGGACCGCTCGCCGCACCGGCTGATGGGCATCACCGATACGCTCGGCGCGGCGATCGCGGCGCTGCTCGCGAACGGCCAGGAACCGCCCGAGGCCGTGCGCGAAGCGCAGGAATATCTCTATCAGGCGGTGCGCGACGCGTTCCGGCCCGGGATGGGCGCGTATCTGCCCGACCGCTTCTTCTGGGCGCGCAGCAACGAGGACGCCGATGCGCCGCCGGCCGCTGCGGTCGAGCCGCTGCCGCGGACGTCGCATCGGCATTGAGTCGGCGCGCGGCCCTTCGTGGATCGCGCTGATTCGGCCGCCGCCGGCCGTCCCCTTCGCGCCGCGCGCAGATAAAAAAAAGACCCGCATCGCTGCGGGTCTTTTTATTTGGCTGGAGCACGCATCGCTGCGCGCTCCGGACTTCATCGACCGAAGTCGATTACATGTCCATGCCCATGCCGCCCATGCCGCCCGGCATGCCGCCCGGCATCGGTGCATCTTCCTTCGGCAGTTCTGCGACGGCTGCGTCCGTCGTCAGCAGCAGGCCGGCAACCGAAGCTGCGTTCTGCAGTGCGGTGCGCGTGACCTTGGTCGGGTCGACGACGCCGGCTTCAACCATGTCGACGTACTCGCCCGTCGCTGCGTTGTAGCCGTAGTTGCCCTTGCCTGCAGCAACGGCCGCCACGACGACGCTCGCTTCTTCGCCACCGTTCGTGACGATCTGACGCAGCGGCTCTTCCATTGCGCGCAGCACGATCTTGATGCCGGCGTTCTGGTCGGCGTTCGCGCCCGTCAGCGAGGCGATCGCGGTGCGTGCACGGATCAGCGCAACGCCGCCGCCCGGGACGATGCCTTCTTCAACGGCAGCGCGGGTTGCGTGCAGCGCGTCTTCGACACGTGCCTTCTTTTCCTTCATTTCGACTTCGGTCGCAGCACCGACCTTGATCACTGCCACGCCGCCGGCCAGCTTCGCCACGCGCTCTTGCAGCTTCTCGCGGTCGTAGTCCGACGTCGCTTCTTCGATCTGCGTGCGGATTTGCTTGACGCGCGCTTCGATGTTCGCCGCTTCGCCTGCACCGTCGATGATCGTCGTGTTTTCCTTGCCCACTTCGATGCGCTTCGCCTGGCCCAGTTCTGCCAGCGTTGCCTTCTCGAGCGTCAGGCCGGTTTCTTCCGCGATGACCTGGCCGCCGGTCAGGATCGCGATGTCTTCCAGCATCGCCTTGCGACGATCGCCGAAGCCCGGCGCCTTGACCGCAACGGTCTTCAGGATGCCGCGGATGTTGTTGACGACCAGCGTAGCGAGCGCTTCGCCTTCGACGTCTTCAGCGATGATCAGCAGCGGACGGCCTGCCTTCGCGACTTGTTCGAGCACCGGCAGCAGATCGCGGATGTTCGAGACCTTCTTGTCGTGCAGCAGCACGAACGGGTTCTCGAGGACGGCGACTTGCTTGTCCGGGTTGTTGATGAAGTACGGCGACAGGTAGCCGCGGTCGAACTGCATGCCTTCGACGACGTCGAGCTCGTCGGCGAGCGACTTGCCGTCTTCGACGGTGATCACACCTTCCTTGCCGACCTTGTCCATCGCTTCAGCGATGCGATCGCCGATCGACGAGTCGCTGTTCGCCGAGATCGCGCCGACTTGCGCGATTTCCTTGTTCGTCGTGCACGGCTTGCTGATCTTCTTCAGCTCTTCGACGGCAGCTGCAACGGCCTTGTCGATACCGCGCTTCAGGTCCATCGGGTTCATGCCCGATGCGACGTACTTCATGCCTTCGCGGACGATCGATTGCGCGAGGACGGTTGCCGTCGTCGTGCCGTCGCCTGCGTTGTCGCTGGTCTTGGAAGCAACTTCCTTGACCATTTGCGCGCCCATGTTCTGGAGCTTGTCCTTCAGCTCGATTTCCTTCGCGACCGACACACCGTCCTTCGTGACCGTCGGGCCGCCGAAGCTGCGCTCGAGCACGACGTTGCGGCCCTTCGGACCCAGCGTGACCTTCACTGCGTTGGCGAGAATGTTCACGCCTTCGACCATCTTCGCACGGGCCGAATCGCCGAATACGACGTCTTTAGCTGCCATCTTCTAACTCCTTGAATTCTTGGGAATATGTACCGTTGTGGACGCTTACTTCGCGTTGACCACGGCCATGATGTCTTCTTCGCGCATGACCAGCAGCTCCTGGCCGTCGACCTTGACGGTCTGGCCCGCGTACTTGCCGAACAGCACGCGATCGCCGACCTTCACGTCGAGTGCGATCGGGGCGCCCTTGTCGTCGCGCTTGCCCGGGCCAACGGCCAGGACTTCGCCTTGATCCGGCTTCTCAGCAGCTGCGTCGGGGATCACGATGCCCGAGGCAGTCTTGGTTTCCTGATCCAGGCGCTTGACGATCACGCGATCGTGCAAAGGACGAAGGTTCATATTCACTCCTCTCTTGACTGAGATTGAAGAACGCTTAGGGAACCTGCCCGGCCAGAGGCCCGGCAGAGAATTGTTAGCACTCTCGTGCAGCGAGTGCTAATTATATGGACGGGTTTTGACAAATTCAAGAAGAGATACCGGGGCTTTTTTTGCGCCGCGTCGGGCGCACGGGAAGGGAGGAAAACGCAGAAAGGTCCTTTTGAAACAACGAGATGGAAGTTCGTCACGAAACCGGCGGCCGCCCGCGTTAGGGGATTCCCCGATCATCGTTCCCCGCTTGGACAGCAGGACCGCGGCGAGTTCCGCACTATTTCGCGTACGTTGAAAAAAATGCGTCCGCCCTGCCGGCGATGCGCCACCGGCTCTGGTCAGCGTCACGCTTCGGGGCACCCCTCGAGCGGCCGGAACGTCCGGCCGTCGGTCTCGACCGTCGCGCCCAGCAGCCGCGCGAGTCCTTTCGCGCCGTCGCGCATCACGACGTCGTGATTCCATGTGAACAGCGGCCGCGCGATCGGTTCCAGCCACTTCATCCAGCGCGCGTGCGTGCGGATGTGCCAGTCGTAGCGGACGACCGTGCGCGCGCCGTCGGCGACGAACGACCAGCGGCCGTCGCCTTCGATCGCTCCGCTCGCGCGGCCTTCGAGCACGTGCGGCGGCTCGACGCGCCGCACGCGCATGTCGAACGTCAGCCGGTACGGCAGCGCGCCTTTCCAGGTATAGCGGTGCAGCGCCCCGACGCCGCGCGCGTCGCCGGCCTCCAGTTCGACGGTCCGCACGGCGCCCTTCCACCAGTCGGGCCAGCGGTCGACCTGGTAGATCGCATCCCAGACGGCCATCAGCGGCGCGTCCACGTGCCACGTCGTCGAAAACCGGTATTCCGCCATGCAGCCTCCGGCGCGCCGTCGCGCAGCGTCGAATCGGGATCAGGGCGCGAAAAAACGCTCGGGAAACGCGACGTCGAGCTCGATGTCGTCGAGCGTCACCGTTTCGAGCGGCTCGCCGTCGTCGTCCGCGAAGCTGACGACCTTGCGCGGAAATCCGTCCTCGGTATCGAGCCACAATCGGTAGCGATGCACGCCGTCGACCGCCTGTGCCGGCGCGCCCGTCACCGATACGCGCAACGTCGTGCGGCCGCCGACCGTCTCCTCGCCTTCGCTCACCGTCGCCCCGCCCTGCTGCAGCGCGTGCACGTTGCGCAGCAGCTGACCGACGTCCGACCGGTCGACGCGATGCCCGCTACGGTCGCGCACCATCGGGTTGTCGGGCGACAGCGTCAGCGCAGGCGGCATATGCACGCCGAACGGACGCAGCCGCACCTTGCCGTCGTCCGGATCGTACGCGAGCACCGCGCCGTGGTGCGGCGACACGAAATCCATCCGGACGAAGCCCGGTTTCAGATAGGCGTAGCGGATTTCGGTGTGCTCGCCGCTTCTCGCGGTCGAACGGATCGTCGCGCGGTACGAGTGCACGTGGTCGAACTGCGACTGCGCAACGGTCACTGGATCGGCTGTCATGCTCGCTCCTATCAGGCTCGCGGCCAGCAACGCGGCAATCACGGCGCGGCCTCGACGTCCAGTACGCCTTCCATGCCGCGCGTGCGATGGCTGCCGAACAACGGCAGCCGGTGCGTGCAATAGTAGGCAAAGCGGCCCGGTTGCGTCGGCGTGAAACGGAAGGTGCGCGGCGTCGTGGCGAGTTCGGTGCGCACGTCGATGCCGGCCTGCGGCGCATCGATCCGGAAACTATGCGGCACGATCCCCGGCTCCGCCGACACCGTCAGCTCGACGGGCGCCTGCGCAGTCACGATCACGTGGTTCGGTCGGAAGAAATAGCTGCCGCCGACGATCGTCACGCGCTGCACACCGTCCGGATCGATCGGCACGCGCACCGGTGCATCGTCGTCCGCGTACGCAAATCCGGTGCCTGCTGCGAACACAACCAGCCCTGCCCATACCGCCGCCATCACTTTCATCGTTCGCTCCGTGCGAGCGCGCGTCAGCCGCTCCACGCGCCGACCGGTCCGCCGAGTGCGCCGCACGCCTCGATCGCGAGTTCGCGAACGCGCCATTCGTCGCCACCGCCGGACAGCGCATAACCCATGCCGCGATCCGACCAGAAGTACGTGTAGCGACCGTCGGCCGATAACGGCTGCGGCGCCACGCGCCGCGCGTCGTAGGCGGTCATGTACAGCGTCACGCGGTCGCCGTCCGCGCGCTGATACATCAGTTGTGCGGCCGGCCCTGCGTCGCCCGGCAGCAGACGGCCGCCGAGCAGCGCGTAGCCGTATTCGCCGAGCGACGGCGCGCGCACCGGCCGCCCGAGCCGCGCGGACAGCCACGCAGCCAGACGCTCCGGGTCGCGCGCATCGACTTCCACCGGATGGTCGCGGTCTGCCGCATAGACAGCGTACGCCGCATCGGCGCGCTCGGCGAATTCCGGGGCAGCACCCAGTGCAGTCCAGCCCGCGTGCAGCGCGATGCCGATCAGCAGCCCGGCCGCGAGCCCCGCGAACGCGTAGGCGAATCTGGGCCGGCGCGATGCGCGGCGCTGCACGAACAGCGCCGACGTGGCGGGCGGCAGCGGAAACAACGCGTGCAGTGCGTCGCGTTGGGCGCGGTAATGCGCGAACCGGGCCGCTTCGCGCGGATCCGACTGCAGACGTTCGAGTACCTCGCGGCGTTCGTGCGCGGACAGCTCGCCGTCGAGCAGCGCCGACAGCAGCTGCGCCGACGCTTCGTCGTCCCGATCGTCCGAAGGTGTGCGCGACTCGTCCATCATGTCTTCCCGATCACCCGTAACGCGGCCGTGCCATGCGCGGCCGGTTCGCCGGACAGCAGCGCCCGCATCTGCTCTCTCGCGCGCGACAGCCGCGACATCACCGTACCGACCGGCACGCCGAGCACCTGCGCGGCATCGCGGTAGCTCAGCTCTTCGAGCGCGACCAGCAGCAGCACCTCGCGCTGCTCGACGGGCAGCCGGTACAGCGCGCGCTGCACGTCGCGCAGCATCAGGCCGCCCACGTCGCCGGGCGGCGCGGCGAGCGTCTGCCATGGCGCCGTCGCGTCGTCGACGGCTACTTCATGCCGCGCGCGCAACTGATCGATGAAGCGGTGACGCAGCAGCGTCAGCAGCCACGCGCGCAGATTGCCGGCATCGCGCGGCGGCCGGTTCAGCGCGCGCTCGAGCGTGTCCTGCACGAGATCGTCCGCCCAGGCCCGATCGCCCGTCAGCGCGCGCGCATACCGCGTCAGATGCGGCAGCCACACCAGCAGGTCCGATTCGTAGCTCATGCGACGATCCCGCGCGCGGCGCGGCCGTCACGGATGCGCGACGTGCCAGACGCCGCCGACGCCGTCGCCGCCCGCATCGCCGGCCTTGCGATCCATCTTCCAGCGATACAGGGGACGACCGTTGTACGCCCATTGCATCTTGCCGTCGTCGCGCGCGACGACGCTCAGTGCGCCCGACGGCTTGTCGTACGCATCGGCGAGCGCCGGCGGCCAGTTCGCCGCGCACGTGCCCGTGCACGCGCTCTTGCCCGGTGCGTCGCGGTCGAACACGTAGAGCGTCATGTGATCGTCGTCGACCAGCTTCCCGTCGCCGACCTGCGGCGGTTCCGCGGCCGCCGGCCGCGCGATCGCAGCCGTCAGCGCGACGGCGAACAACATCGTTTTCATTCCCGTTCTCCTTGGCGTCGCGATGCGACATCGCATGCGTTCACGGGATGCCGACTGCATCGCGATCATGATGCGCCGCGCGAGCGAGTCGCGTCCCGGTACGTAAACGAACGGGCCTGGCCGGTTATTCCATGCGGTCTTGCAATCTTCCATCGCGCAATCTCGCCATCGTGCAGATGCTCGATGTGACTGCGATGCGTCGGCGCACGAACGCGCGACACCAAACAAAACGCGGCATGACGTTACCGTCATGCCGCGTCCTACGACCGGATGTGCGGCGGACAATGCCGCCGCGCGTGCTGCTCCGGCGTTACTTCGACAACCCGCCGGTCAGCGACTGGATCAGCGACGACACCGGTGCCAGCGGATTGTTCGCCGCGCTCGTGCCGTTCGAGTGCGTCGAGACCGACAGGCCCGGCGCCGCGCCCAGCGTCGTGCCGACCGCGTTGACGACCGTGGCAGCCGCGTTACCGCCGGCCGTCAGCAGTCCACCGACTGCACCGGTCGTGCTGCCTGCCGCGCTGGCGCCCGAGCCGAGCACACTGCCGCCGGCAGCGGCACCGGAGCCGAGCAGGCTGCCGCCCGCCGCCGCGCCCGAACCGGCCACGCCCGACAGTGCGCTGCCCGCCTGGCCGATCGCCGACGAACCGCTCGCGGCTGCACCGCTCAGCGTGCCCACCGTCTGCGACAGCGATGCGCCGGCGTTGCCGAGCACGCCCGTCACCGAACCGAGCGCGCCGGTCACTGCACCGCCCGCGTTGCCGCCGCCCGTCAGACCGCTCACGAGGTTCGTGATCGGCGCGATCGGGCTGCTGCCGCCGCCTGCTGCGCCGGACAGCGTCCCGACGACCTGGTTGACGACACCCTGTACCGGCGCGAGCGGACCTGCACCGCCGCCGAGGTTGCCCAGTGCGCCCGTCACCGAGCTCACTGCGCCGCCGAGCGCGCCCGTGGCCGAGTTCAGCGCGCCGCTGAGCGCGCCGGTCGGGTTGGCGTTGCCGAGCGCGCCGACGACCTGCGTGACGACGCCCTGCACCGGCGCGAGCGGGTTCGTGCCGCCCAGGTTGCCGAGTGCGCCCGTCACCGAGCCCAGTGCACCGGTCACTGCGCCGGCCGGGTTGCCGCCGCCCGTCAGACCGCTCACGAGGTTCGTGATCGGCGTGATCGGGCTGCCGCCGCCCGCCGCACCGGACAACGTACCGACGACCTGATTGACGACACCCTGCACCGGCGCGAGCGGACCCGCACCGCCGCCGAGGTTACCCAGCGTGCCGGTGAGCGTGTTCACCGCATTGCCGAGCACCGCAGCCGGATCGCTGCCGCCGAGCGTGCCGGCGAGCTGCGTCACCGCACCCTGCACCGGCGCGAGCGGGCCGGAACCGCCACTCAGGTTGCCGAGGCCGGCCGTGATCGTGTTCACGGCGTTGCTCAGCGCGCCGGTCGGATTGCCGCTGCCGAGCGTGCTCGTGACAGCGCCGACGGCGCCTTGCGCGGTGTTGACGACGCCGGTCAGTGCGCCGGTCGGGTTCGTGCCGCCGAGTGCGCCGGTGACCGAGTTCACCGCGCCCTGTGCCGTGGTCACGACACCGTTCAGTGCGCCGGTCGGGTTGGTGCCGCCCAATGCGCCCGTCACCGTGCCGATCACGCCGTTCAGCGCGCCCGTCGGGTTGTTGCCTCCCAGTGCGCCCGTCACCGAGTTCACCGCACCTTGCGCCGTGGTCACGACACCGTTCAGAGCGCCAGTCGGGTTCGTGCCGCCCAATGCGCCGGTCACCGTGCCGATCACGCCGTTCAGCGCGCCCGTCGGGTTGCTGCCGCCCAGT
>NZ_JBQYLP010000077.1:0-26558 GCF_052683555.1 Burkholderia sp. BC1 | reverse complement strand
CGAAGTAGCCCGACTGCGGCCGACTTTCGAGCAACCCGCGGCTTTCGAGCAACAGGTACGCGTGCAGCACGGTCGTGATGCTGATCCGGTGCTGCTGGCTTGCCTGCCGCACCGACGGCACACGATCGCCGTGCCGGTACACGCCTTGCCGAATGAGTCTCTCGATGTCGTTCGCAAACTTCTCGTAGAGCTTCATCCGCCTCGCCTCGTCGGCGATGATCGGACGGGCCCCGCGTCGGCGCGCGGCGCGCGCCTGCATCGTCGCACGCGGCCGGAAAGCCGCGCACGGCCCGCGGCATGCGGGCTCGGGCATCGTCCAGTACCGTAAGTGAAGGCGGGTAGCAATGCGGATTCCATCGTGACAAGGATCGGCATCCTACTGCGTCAATTCGGCGAATGTAAGTGACAGTTTCGCGGGCCGACGCGAATTTCATCGGGTGTAATGAACAGATCGGCGCACCGCGCGACGCCTCCGTTGCCGCGCGATGCGCACGCGTGCGCTCACGCGTCGTCGACGTCGTCCGCGTCGTGGCCGATCGCGACCTTGCATGCGTCGATGACGACCGTCAGTTGCGCCGCGTCGAGCGCTTCGACCCATTGGCGAATCTGCAGGAGCCGGCCGGTGCCGAGATCGGCGACGCGTTCGGCATCGTCGGTGCTCACGTCGGCGGCCGCGATCGCGCGGTTGTCCGGCAGCGGCGACAGCGCGCCGAGATGTCAAAGCGCCGGTATGTCCGTTCGACCTGCATCGCTTCCTCGCGATCGGCATGCATCGACGCGCCGCGCTCAGCCGAGCGCGTGGCGCATCACCTTGCCGCCGAATCCCGTCACGACGTTGTCGACAGAGAACGGCGTCGCTTCCTTCGCCTCGAGAATCACGGCGGCGCTGCCGGGCGCGAGCGTCGCCGCGACCGATTCGACGAAGCGGCCGTCGAGCAGCGCGCTGCCCGCCGCATCGGCGAGCACGCCCGCGCCCGCACCGGCGGCGAAGCCCGTCACGACGCCCAGCGGGCCCGCGAGCAGGCCGAGCAGCGCGCCGGCGATCGCGCCGATCGCGCCGCCGCGAAACGGCCGCGCCTGGGCGTCGAGCACCGCGAGCTTGCCGGCCGCATCGCGTTCGACGACGACACCGTTGTCGATCGTGAATCCCTCGTTCTTCTCCGACAACGCGTCGAAATCGTTCGCCGCGCGTCGGGCCAGATCCGCGCTGCCGAATACGGCAACGATCAGTTGCTTGCTCATCTGATCCCTCTCGTTTGCAAGGCGCGCCCCGCCGCGGTGCGACGGTTCGGCGCGGGCGCCTGCCGGCCGGCGCGAAGCAGCAGCCGCGGCCGGCGTGCGTTCAGATGCCGATTGCGCGTTCGCGGGCGCGTGCGGCGTCGACATACGCGCGTGCGGCCGCGGCCTGCATCGCCGCAGCCGGTTCAGGCTGCGCGCCGGCCGCGTCGCGCGCAGCGCGCGCCTGCCGGTACGCCTGCTCGGCCGCGTGCTGCAAGTCGATCGCGCGTGCGAAGTCGTTCGGGTTCGTCGTCATGTGTGAACCTCCGTCGTGCGCGTCGCGCCGCGACGCCGTGCCGTTTGCCAACCGAAAGCTTCCGCGTGCGTCGCTCACCGGCTCGCACGCACATCGTCCTCGACGTCGCCGACTTCGGCCGGATACCGGTGCTGGCCGAAACTGAGGATCAGCACGCCGAGCGCGAGCAGCACGATGCCGAACGTCGTCATCAGCATGCGCTCCGGGCTGTCGGTCGCGCCGCGCAGGATCAGGTCGCGCGCGAGCGACGTCATCGCGATGAACAGCGGAAACCGCACCGGCAGGCGGCCGAGCCGCAGATAACGCACGTCCATCGCGAGCACTTCGAGATACAGGAACATCAGCAGCAGGTCGGTCAGCGACACCTCGCCCGCGAGCATGACCTTCCACGCCTCCTGAGCCATCGCGAACGCGGTCGCAAGACCGATCACGATCAGCCCCGCGAGTTCGGCCGCATGAAGAAAATGGCCGAAGCGGCGGCGAATGCGCTCGGCAGGCGAACAGGCGACGGTGGACGTATTCAGCATGTTTCGTGATTCGATGGAAAACGCGCGCAGCTCAGCGACGCGCCACATGCAACGCGTGCGGCGCAGCGCGGCGCGCCTCGGCGACGTGTGCGTCGGGCGGCCGGATGCCGGCATCGGCCATCGCATCGTCGACGGCCGACAGCGTGCGAATGCAACACTGATGAAACGCGACGCCGGCATCGGTGCACGCGACGCCGTCATCGGCGCAGCGCAACAGCAGACGGCAGCCGAGATAGCGTTCGAGGCCGTCGATCCGGTCGCTCACGTGCGCGGCGCCGAGCTTCAGTTCGGACGCCGCACCGGGCAGCCCGCCGTGCTCGACCACCGCAACATAGATGCGCATCGCTTCAAGCAGATTCATCGTCGTGCTCCTCGTCGGCGGCCGAGCGAACCCAATCTACTGCACGCCACCTGCACAAACAAGAGCACAGCCGCGCGTGCGGCAGGAGTACAGCCGCGCATCGGCACGATGGATTCGGTGCATGGTTTGCGGATTCGCAGGACAGATCGGCGATACGTGTTCCAAAGACTCGCCGAAGCTGCTAGATTGCAGGCTCGACCGCGCGATGCGCAGCGAACGTCGCGCACCGGGCGCATGCGCCGCGCCCGCGTGCATCGCTGTTCCGCATTCGCGGCGATTGCGCCGCATTGCGCGTTGCGACCGTACGCAGCGCGTTTCATCCGCATGTCATACAAGAGAACAGTCGCATGACCGAGTTCATCCGTTTCCGTTCGCGCGCCGCGGCAGCCGCGCGCCGTCCGTCCCGACATGACTGACCGGCAGGCCGCGATGGAAACACGTCCCCCGCTCTCCCAGGCCGTCCACAGTCCGATCACGCGCAGCGCGATCTTTCTCGTCGCGACGATCAATCCCGGCGACGCCCATGCCGACACGATCCGCTCATGGTGCGGCGACATCGCCGCGCTCGTGCGCTCGGTCGGCAAGCGCGTGCCGGGCGGCAACCTGTCGTGCGTCTGCGGCTTCGGCTCCGACGCATGGGACGCGCTGTTCGGCGAACCGCGTCCCGCGGCATTGCATCCGTTCCGCGAATTCGGCGCCGGCCAGCGCGTCGCGATCGCGACGCCCGGCGACATCCTGCTGCACATTCGCGCCGATGCGATGGACCTCTGCTTCGAGCTCGCGACGCAACTGCTCGCCGCGCTCGGCGATGCGGTGACCGTCGTCGACGAAGTGCACGGCTTTCGCAACTTCGATCAGCGCGCGATGATCGGCTTCGTCGACGGCACCGAGAATCCGGAAGGCCGCGATGCGGTCGACTTCACGGTGATCGGCGACGAGGATGCGGCGTTCGCCGGCGGCAGCTACGTCATCGTGCAGAAATACCTGCACGACATGGCCGGCTGGAACGCGCTGCCGGTCGAGACGCAGGAGCGCATCATCGGCCGCACGAAGCTGTCCGACATCGAACTGGCGCCGGACGTGAAGCCGTCGTCGTCGCACAGCTCGCTGACGACGCTCGACGAGAACGGCAAGGAAGTGAAGATCCTGCGCGACAACATGCCGTTCGGCCGGCCGGGCGCCGGTGAATTCGGCACTTATTTCATCGGCTATGCGCGCTCGCCGGCGCCGATCGAGCAGATGCTCGAGAATATGTTCGTCGGCCGCCCGCCGGGCAACTACGACCGGCTGCTCGATTTCAGCCGCGCGGTCACCGGCTCGCTGTTCTTCGTGCCGTCGGCCGACCTGCTCGACGCGCTGCCCGATCGCGCCGCGCCCGCCGAGGCCGCCGAGGCCGCCGCGCCCGCCCCGTCATCGAACGAGCCGCACCGCGACGGCTCGCTGAAAATCGGATCGCTCAAAGGAGTCAAAAGCGTATGAACAATCTGCACCGCGAACTCGCACCGATCTCCAGCGCCGCCTGGGAGCAAATCGAGGAAGAAGTCGCGCGCACCTTCAAGCGTTCGGTGGCCGGCCGCCGCGTGGTCGACGTCGAAGGCCCGAAGGGGCCCGAGCTCTCGGCCGTCGGCACCGGGCACCTGCGCGACGTCGCGGCGCCGCGCGAGCACGTCGATGCGCGGCTGCGCGAGGTGCGCACGATCGTCGAGCTGACGGTGCCGTTCGAACTCGACCGCGCGGCGATCGACAGCGTCGAGCGCGGTGCGCGCGACGCCGACTGGCAGGCGGCCAAGGAAGCCGCGCAGCGGCTCGCGTTCGCGGAAGACAGCGCGATCTTCGACGGCTATCCGGCCGCCGGCATCGTCGGGATCCGCGAAGGCACGTCGAACCGCAAGCTCACGCTGCCGAGCGACGTCGGCGCCTATCCGGACGCCATCAGCGATGCGCTCGAGGCGCTGCGCCTCGCGGGCGTCGACGGCCCGTACTCGGTGCTGCTCGGCGCCGACGCCTATACCGCGCTCAGCGAGGCGCGCGATCAGGGCTATCCGGTCATCGAGCATATCAAGCGGATCGTCAGCGGCGAGATCATCTGGGCGCCGGCGATCAGCGGCGGCTGCGTGCTGTCGACGCGCGGCGGCGATTACGAGCTTCATCTCGGCGAAGACGTGTCGATCGGCTATGCGAGCCACACCGACAAGGTCGTTCGCCTGTATCTGCGCGAAACCTTGACGTTCCTGATGCTGACGAGCGAAGCGTCGGTCGCGGTCGCGCCGGCCGCCGGCACGGCCGCCTGATGCGCCGCCCGCGCGCGATGCCGGCCCGGCGTCGCGCGCTTTGCGGCCGCACGACGGCCGCCCGTTCGTCGCCGATCGAACCCATCCCGCATGGAGGGAATCATGAGCGATACGAATGATGCAATGCAGAAGCTGCAAGCCGCCGTCGACGGGCTGAAGCAAACCGTCGACGCCAACGCCGGCAGCCAGACGGCCGAGGTCGCCGTGCTGTTCACCGTCGTGTCGCTGATGCTGGCCGAACTGCCGCCCGACACGCGCAATCTGGTCGAAGATTCCTTTTCCGTATGGGCCGACGGTCTGTCGGACGCCGCGTTGTCCGCGCGCGTCAAGCAGATCGCGCGACAACGGCTCGCGATGACGTTCGACGCGTGACGCCGCCGCGTCGCGCGCGAGCGCCGGCCGGCTCGCGCCATGCAAGCCGCCCTCTTCGTCGCCGCTTGCGCGGCGCACAGCGGTTGCGCCGCCCGCGCGCCCGCCCCTGACACACCGGCCACCGCAGCCGCCGCGCGCCGTCGCGCGCTCGCGCTCGCGCTGCGGTTTCCGGCGCGCATCGTCCGCGCAGCGCCGCCGCCCGGCGCGCTGCGCGCCGAGGTCGCGGCGCGCGCCGCACGCGCCGCCTGCCGCCGCCTTTCCCCTCGCCCTGCGCCGCGCCCGCCCGTGCAGGGCCGCGCACGCGCGTCTGTACTCCTCGCGGCCCGCGTTCGCGCGCATGTGAGGGTGCAATTTGCCGACGGACCGGCACGGAACTGTGTCTTGGATGGGTTCCGGCGATTCGCTATTTTGAACGCAGTCGAAGTCGTGCCGCGGGCTCCACGAAGCACGCGCGTACGCGGTGCCGAACGCCGTCGCCGGCTGCCGCGTCGCGCGCTGCGCGACGGTACGGGCGCCGAGCGCGCGCCGCCGCGCCGCGCCGCGTGTCGCGGTCAGCACGTTCCGTTGCCGCCGCGCATCGGGACGTCGCCCTTCGATCCACTTTCATTGACAGGAGCCAGACCACCATGCCCGCACTTTGCGACATCTGTCACGCCCGGCCCGCCGTCGCGCGCGCCACCGTGATGCAGGACGGCGAACGCAAGACGATCTCGATCTGCGACTATCACTTCCGGCAGCTGATGCGCCATCAGAGCATGCTGAATCCGTTCGACTCGCTGCTCGGCGGCGGTCCGTCGTCGCTGTTCGGCGGCCTCGACGAAGCATCGCCGCTCGCCGCGGAAATCCCGCGCGAATCGGTCGACCCGACCGACGCGTTCAGCGAGCAGACGCTCGAGCTGCTGCAGCGCGCGGCCGAGAAGGCGCACGAGCTGCGCCGCAACGAACTCGATACCGAACACCTGCTGTACGCGCTCGCCGACACCGACGTTTGCGCGGCACTGCTGAAGGAACTGAAGCTGTCGCCGCAGGACATCAAGGCCTACATCGACGAACATGCGCACACCGGCAACGCCGATCCGGACCAGTCGCTCGAGAAGCTGTCGATCTCGCCGCGCGTGAAAAAGGCCGTGCAGTACGCGTTCCAGGCGTCGCGCGATCTCGGCCATTCGTACATCGGGCCCGAGCATCTGCTGATCGGGCTCGCATCGGTACCGGACAGCATCGCCGGCACGCTGCTGAAGAAATACGGCGTGACGCCCGAGGCGCTGCGCCAGAAGGTCGTGAAGGTCGTCGGCAAGGGCGCCGAAGACGGCCGCGTCGACACGCCGACCGGCACGCCGAATCTCGACAGGTTCGGCCGCGACCTGACCGCGCTCGCGCGCCAGGGCAAGCTCGACCCCGTGCTCGGCCGCGCGCAGGAAATCGAAAGCGCGATCGAGGTGCTCGCGCGCCGCAAGAAGAACAACCCCGTGCTGATCGGCGAGCCGGGCGTCGGCAAGACGGCGATCGTCGAAGGGCTCGCGCAGCGGATCGTCAACGGCGACGTGCCGGAAGTGCTGCGCGGCAAGCGCCTCGTCGAGGTCAACATCAATTCGATGGTCGCCGGCGCGAAATACCGCGGCGAGTTCGAGGAGCGCGCGAAGCAGCTGATCGACGAAGTCACCGCGAAGCAGGACGAACTCATCCTGTTCATCGACGAGCTGCATACGATCGTCGGCGCGGGGCAAGGCGGCGGCGAAGGCGGGCTCGACATCGCGAACGTGCTCAAGCCCGCGCTCGCGCGCGGCGAGCTGAGCCTGATCGGCGCGACGACGCTGAACGAATACCAGAAGTACATCGAGAAGGACGCGGCGCTCGAGCGGCGCTTCCAGCCCGTGTTCGTGCCGGAGCCGAGCGTCGAGCAGACGATCGTGATCCTGCGCGGGCTGCGCGACAGCCTCGAAGCGCACCATCAGGTCACGTTCTCCGACGACGCGTTCGTCGCGGCCGCCGAATTCGCGGACCGCTACATCACCTCGCGCTTTCTGCCCGACAAGGCGATCGACCTGATCGATCAGGCGGCCGCGCGCGTGCGGATCGGCGCGACCTCGCGCCCGGTCGACATCCAGGAAGACGAAGCGCAGATCGCGCAGCTCAAGCGCGAGCAGGACTACGCGACCTCGCGCAAGCGCTTCGACGAGGCAAAACAGTTCGAAGAACAGATCAACGCGAAACAGAAGGCGCTCGACGAGAAGATGGAAGCGTGGCAGCGCAAGACCGGCTCCGAGACGCTCGAGGTCACGGTCGAATCGGTCGCCGAAGTCGTCTCGCGGCTGACCGGCATTCCGGTGTCCGAACTCACGCAGGAAGAGCGTCAGAAGCTGCTCAAGATGGAAGAGCAGCTGCGCGAGCGCGTGGTCGGACAGAACGACGCGGTGGTCGCGGTCAGCGATGCGGTGCGCCTGTCGCGCGCGGGGCTCGGCCAGACGCATCGGCCGATCGCGACGTTCCTGTTCCTCGGGCCGACCGGCGTCGGCAAGACCGAGCTTGCGAAGGCACTCGCCGAAAGCGTGTTCGGCGACGAGCAGGCGATCATCCGGATCGACATGTCCGAATACATGGAGCGGCACGCGGTCGCGCGGCTGATCGGCGCGCCGCCCGGCTACGTAGGCTACGACGAAGGCGGTCAGCTGACCGAGCGCGTGCGGCGCCGCCCGTACAGCGTGATCCTGCTCGACGAGATCGAGAAGGCGCATCCGGACGTCTACAACGTGCTGCTGCAGGTGTTCGACGACGGCCGGCTCACCGACGGCAAGGGACGCGTCGTCGACTTCAGCAACACGATCATCATCGCGACGAGCAACCTCGGCGCGGCGATCATCATGGACAACCTCACGCAGCCGGAAGCCGCGCGCAAGACCGACAAGGCGATCCGCGAAGAACTGATGCAGGTGCTGAAAGGCCACTTCCGCCCCGAGTTCCTGAACCGGATCGACGAAGTGATCGTGTTCCATGCGCTGTCGAAGGAGAACATCCGCTCGATCGTGCAGATCCAGCTCGATCGCGTCGTACGCACCGCGGCCGCGCAGGACATCCAGCTCGTGATGGGCGAATCGCTGATCGAGCATCTGACCGAAGCGGGCTATCAGCCGGAATTCGGCGCGCGCGAACTGAAGCGTCAGGTGCGGCAGACGATCGAGACGCGGCTCGCGAAGGAAATCCTCGCGGACGCGCTGAAGTCGGGCGATCGCGTCGAGGTCGACTACGACAAGGACCGCGGCGAAGTGACGTTCAACAAGCTGCCGCCGGCCGAGGCGAAGGACGGCAAGGACGCCAAGACCGCCAAGCAGGCCGGCAACGGCAGCGCGAAGGGCAACGGCAGCGCCGCTGCGGCCGACGGCCGGCCCGACGGCGAGGCCGGCGCGAGCGATGGCGCGCCGGCCGAGGCACCGCCGCCCGCGAAGAAGTCCGGCAAGAAATCGTCCGGCGCGAAGAAGGACGCACCGTGAAGCCTCGGCCGGTGCGCGCGGCGGCACGTCGCCGCGCGCACCGGCCGCCCATGAACCCGCGCGGCCCGACATCGGGGCGCGCATGACCGTCTGCGTCCGCCGGGCGCAGACGTCCCCGCCGTCGCACGGCGCAACCCGGGCTGCCCGCAACGCGGCGCAGCGGATGGAGAATCACATGACAAATCGACGCGAAGTGCCAGGCATCAGGAAGTACGACGGGCCCGCCGGCGGTTGGGGCGCGCTTCGCGCGACAGCCGAGGCCGTCCGCACGCAGATGGAGACCATCGAGGCACCGATCACGCTGATGCGCACCAACCAGCCGGACGGCTTCGACTGTCCCGGCTGCGCATGGCCGGACAAGGAGCACAAGTCGACGTTCCAGTTCTGCGAGAACGGCGCGAAAGCCGTCACGTGGGAAGCGACGACCAAGCGCGTGACGCCCGAATTCTTCGCGGCGAATACGGTTTCGTCGCTGCTGCGCATGTCCGACTACGAGCTCGAGAACATGGGCCGGCTCACGCACCCGCTCGTCTACGATCGCGCGACCGACACGTTCCGCGCGGTCGAATGGGACGACGCGTTCGCGCGCATCGGCGAAGTGCTGCGCGCGCTGCCGCCCGAGCAGATCGAGTTCTACACGTCGGGCCGCGCCTCGAACGAGGCCGCGTACCTGTATCAGCTGTTCGCGCGCGAACTCGGCACGAACAACTTCCCCGACTGCTCGAACATGTGCCACGAGCCGACGAGCGTCGGGCTGCCGCAGTCGATCGGTATCGGCAAGGGCACCGTGTCGCTCGAGGATTTCGACCAGTGCGAGCTGATCATCTCGATCGGCCACAACCCGGGCACCAACCATCCGCGGATGATGGGCACGCTGCACGAATGCGCGCGCCGCCACGTGCCGATCATCGTCTTCAATCCGCTGCGCGAACGCGCGCTCGAACGCTTCGCCGATCCGCAGGACATGATCGAGATGGCGTCGTTCGGTTCGACGCGGATCGCATCGACGTATTACCAGGTCGATGCGGGCGGCGACGCGGCCGCGCTGAAGGGCATCATGAAGGCGCTGCTGCAGCTCGAGGCCGAGCGCGGCGACATGCTCGATCGCGCGTTCATCGCGCAGCACACCGAAGGCTTCGACGCGTTCGCGGCCGATCTCGAGGCGACGTCGTGGGACGACATCGAGCATGCGAGCGGGCTCAGCCAGACGCAGCTCGAACAGGTGGCGCTCGCCTATGCGAAGTCGAACGCGACGATCGTCACCTACGGGATGGGCGTCACGCAGCACAACAAGGGCACCGCAAACGTGCGGCTGATTGCCGATCTGCTGCTGTTGCGCGGCAACATCGGCAAGCCGGGCGCCGGCATCTGTCCGCTGCGCGGCCATTCGAACGTGCAGGGCAACCGCACGGTCGGCATCACCGAAAAGCCGTCCGCCGAGTTCCTGAAGAAGCTCGAGGACGTGTTCGGCTTCACGCCGCCGTCGCATCACGGTCACGACGCGGTGCAGGCCATGCAGGCGATGATCGACGGCACCGCGAAGGCGCTGCTCTGTCTCGGCGGCAATTTCGCGGTCGCGCTGCCCGATCCCGAGCAGTCGTTCCCCGCGATGTCGAAGCTCGATCTGAGCGTGCATCTCGGCACGAAGCTAAACCGCTCGCATCTGCTCGTCGCGAAGGAGACCTACATCCTGCCGGTGCTCGGGCGCACCGAGCTCGACGTGCAGGCCGGCGGCCCGCAGTCGGTGACGGTCGAGGATTCGATGTCGATGGTCCATGCGTCGGCCGGCAAGCTGAAGCCGGCCTCCGAGCATCTGCGCTCGGAGCCCGCGATCGTCGCCGGCATCGCGCATGCGACGCTGCCGAACAGCAAGGTCGCGTGGCTCGACCTGATCGCCGACTACGACCGGATCCGCGATCTGATCGACCGCACGATTCCCGGCTTCGAAGCGTTCAACGAACGGATCCGCACGCCGGGCGGCTTCCGGCTGCCGCTGCCGCCGACCGAACGCGTGTGGCCGACGCCGACCGGCAAGGCGATGTTCTCGGTGTACAAGGGCGTCGCGGAAGACGCGGAAGTGCTCGGCGGCGAGCAGGTGCTGCGGCTCATCACGCTGCGCAGTCACGACCAGTACAACACGACGATCTACGGGCTCGACGATCGCTATCGCGGCGTGTTCGGGCGGCGCGACGTGCTGTTCATGAATCCGGCGGATCTCGAGAAGTACGGTCTCGAGCACGGCGACCTCGTCGACATCGAGACGATCAGCGCGTCCGGCCGCACGCTGCGTCTCGAGAAGATCACCGCGATCGAGTACGACATCGCGCCCGGTTCGGTCGGTGCGTACTACCCGGAAGCGAACGTGCTCGTGCCGCTCGACTATATCGACAAGGAAAGCGGCACGCCGTCGTACAAGTCGGTGCCGGTGCGCGTCGTGCGCTCGGCGACCGTCTGAGCGGCGGGCCGGCGCGCGGCATGCCGTGCGCCGGCCGCGCAGCGCTTGCCGCCCGCGTCGCGCGCCCGGCTCAGCGCGCGGCGCTCGACGGCAGCGACGCGGCCGTCTGCTTGCGGCGATACGCGCTGTCGCGCGTCGCGAGCCAGTAGTACAGCGGCGAGGTCAGCACGAGGCCGACCAGCCACGACAGATCCGCACCGCCGAGATGCGCGGGAATCGGCCCTGCATACATCGGCGTGTTCATGAACGGGATCTGCACGACGATCCCGACCGCATAGGCGAGCAGCGCCTGCGGATTGAAGCGTCCATAGATGCCGCCGTCGACGAGGAAGATCGACTTGATGTCGTACTTCCCCTTGTGGATCACGTAGAAGTCGATCAGGTTGATCGCGGTCCACGGCACCAGCACGACGAGCAGCGCGAGCACGAGATCGACGAGGTGGCCGATGAAGTTCGTCGACGCGCCGATCGCCGCGTAGCAGCACGCCACGAAAATCACGACCGACAGCACCGCGCGCGCCTTCGCGGTCGGAATCCACCGGTATGCGAACGTCTGCACCGACGTGATGACCGCGAGCACCGCACCGTAGAGGTTCAACGCGTTGTGGCTGATCACGCTCAGCAGGAACAGCACGAGCATCAGCGGGCCGAGCGCGCCCGTCGCCTGCTTGACCGCGTCCATCGTGTCGGCGCCGGCCGGCACCGCGAGTACCGCGACCGCGCCGAAGATGAACGCGAGCGTCGAGCCGATCGCGCAGCCGAGATAGGTCGCCCAGAACGTCGACGCGACGCCGACGTTCTCCGGCAGATAGCGCGAATAGTCCGACACGTACGGCGCGAACGCGATCTGCCAGAGCGCGGACAACGATACCGTCGCGAGCCAGCCCGCGAAGTTGAAGCCGCCGCGCGTGAAGAAATCGTCGGTGCTCACGTGCGACAGGATCATCCAGAAGCCGACGGCGATGCCGATTCCGAGCACCCACGTGCCGATCCGGTTCAGGATATGGATGAACCGGTAGCCGACGATGCCGATCAGCCCCGAGCCGACCGCGCCGATCACGATGCCGACCGGCACCGGCACGGCCGGCGCAATGCCGTGCACCGACTTGCCGGCGAGCACGATGTTCGACGCGAAGAAGCCGACGTACATGACGGCCGCGATGACCGTCACGAGCAGCGCGCCCCACGAGCCGAACTGCGCGCGGCTCTGGATCATCTGCGGGATGCCCATCTGCGGCCCCTGCGCGGAATGCAGCGCCATCAGCACGCCGCCGACGGCCTGGCCGACGACGATCGCGACGATCGCCCACATCAGGTTCAGATGAAAGATCTGCACGCCGAGCGCGCCCGTCACGATCGGCAGCGGCGCGATATTGCCGCCGAACCAGAGCGTAAACAGATCGCGCACCTTGCCGTGCCGGTCTGCGGGCGGCACGTAGCCGATCGTATGCTTCTCTATCATTGGGGACGCGTTGCGGTCCGCGGTCGTCATGATGATATCTCCTGTGCAGCGCGGCGGGTGCCGGCGCGGTCGATGTCGGAGACGATGGTGCGCCACGCGCGCGGCGACCGGAAAATACTAAAAATATTTCCGAGCCATATGAAAAAGCTCTGCAGCGACGATCGCGGCCGCGGAATTGTTCGGGTATGGTGCTACCCCGACATCCTGGAACCGCCGCCCCCGCGCGGCGCCAGGCCCAGCGATAGAGGTGCTTCGTGGCTCACTACACTTTGCGGCAGTTGAAATACTTCGTGACGACGGTCGAGGCCGGCAGCGTCGCCGAGGCGTCGCGCCAGCTGTTCATCGCGCAGCCGTCGATTTCCAGCGCGATCAAGGGTCTGGAGGAGAGCTTCGGCGTGATGCTGTTCATCCGCCATCACGCGCAGGGCGTGTCGCTGACGCCGAGCGGCACGCGCTTCTACCGGAAGGCGCAGGAACTGCTGCGCATCGCGCGCGAATTCGAACAGAACGCGCTCGCGGACAACGACGTCGTGTCCGGCCAGATCGACATCGGCTGCTTCGAGACGGTCGCGCCGCTGTATCTGCCGCAGCTGATCGCAGGCTTTCGCGAGCGCTATCCGGGCGTCGACATCCGGCTGCGCGACGGCGATCAGCAGGAACTCGTGCAGGGACTGACGGCCGGCAGCTTCGATCTCGCGTTTCTCTACGATCACGATCTCGACGCGACGATCGAGACCGAGCCGCTGATGCCGCCGCAGCAGCCGTACGTGCTGCTGCCGGAAAACCACCGCTTCGCGAGCCAGGCGCAGGTGTCGCTGCACGACCTGAGCGTCGAGCCGATGATCCTGCTCGACGTGCAGCCGAGCCGCACCTACTTCGTCAGCCTGTTTCACGAACTGGGGCTCACGCCGAACATCGTGTTCGCGTCGCCGTCGATCGAGATGGTGCGCGGGATGGTCGGCCAGGGCTTCGGGTTCTCGCTGCTCGTCACGCGCCCGCATTCGGAATACACGTACGACGGCCGCCGCGTCGTGACGATCGGCATCAGCGAAACGGTCAGCCCGTCGGGGCTCGTCAGCGCGCGGCTCAAGCGCGGGCAGCTGACCAAGCAGGCGCAGGCGTTCGTCGAGTTCAGCCGCGAACGGCTCGCACAGATCCACGCGGCGCCGCCTCGCTAGCGCGCGGCGCCGCGCTCGAGCGCCGGCATGTCGGCGCGCCGGAACGTCGGTGCATCAAGCGCCTTGCGCGAGATGCGCGGCCAGCCGCGCGAGCATCGCATCGCAGCCGTGCAGCTGCGCGAGCGTCACGAATTCGTCGGGCTTGTGCCCCTGATCCATGCTGCCCGGCCCGCAGACCACGGCCGGAATGCCGGCCGCGCCGAACAGCCCGCCTTCGGTGCCGAACGCGACGGTGCCGAACGCGTCCGAGCCGGTCAGCATCGCGAGCAGCCGCGCGGCGTCGCTGTCGCGCGCGGTCGCGAGGCCCGGATAGGCGCCGAGCGGCTGCAGCCGGATGTCGGTATCGGGCTGCACCGCGCGCATCGCGGGCAGCAGTTCCGTTTGCGCATAGTCCTGCAGCGCGCGCGGCACGTTCTCTGCGTCGAAGCCCGGCAGCGCACGCACTTCGAAGTCGAACGTGCATTCGGCCGGCACGATGTTCAGGGCGCGCCCGCCGTCGATCAGCCCGGCCTGCACGGTCGAGAACGGCGGATCGAAGCGGCCGTCGCGATGCTCGGGACGCGCGAGCGTGTCGCCGATCTCGCCGAGCCGGCCGATCAGCTTCGCCGCATAGTGGATCGCGTTCACGCCCGACGGCGCGTAAGCCGAATGACAGGCCGCGCCCTTCACGTGACAGCGCATCGCAAGCTTGCCCTTGTGGCCGAGCACCGGCTTCAGCTCGGTCGGCTCGCCGATCACGCAAAGGCGCGGGCGATCCGCGCGCTGCGCGAGCGCCTCGAGCATCGGCCGCACGCCGACGCAGCCGATCTCCTCGTCGTACGAAAACGCGAGATGCACGGGCTCGCGCAGCGGCTGCGCGACGAACGCGGGCACCGCGGCGAGCACCGACGCGATGAAGCCCTTCATGTCGGCGGTCCCGCGTCCGTACAGGCGACCGTCGCGTTCCGTGAGCCGGAACGGATCGACGGTCCAGGCCTGTCCGTCGACCGGCACGACGTCGGTATGGCCGGACAGCGCGATCCCGCCGCCGCCGCGCGGGCCGATCGTCGCGTAGAGGCTCGCCTTCGTGCGCTCGGCGTTGTAGAACAGTTCGCTCTCGATCCCGAAGCCGCGCAGATAGTCGCGGATGAAATCGATCATCGCCAGATTCGAATCGCGGCTGACCGTCGTGAAGCCGATCAGCCGTTCGAGCAGCGCGCGGCTCGCTCCGTCACTCATCGCCGGGCACTCCGTAGCGCGGCGCGGCGGTCGGGTCCAGCGCGCGCGTCTGGTAGTCGTGCATCTGCGGACGGTACGCGCGCCACAGCGCATCGAGCTGCGCGATCGGCGCCGTGTCGGCCCAGTCGACGCGCAGATCGACGATCGGCCAGGTCAGATCGCCGGCCACCTGCAGCGCGGCCGAATGCACGGGTCCCGCCTCGCCGCCGGCCGCGACCGCCGCGTGCATCGCGGCAAGCAGCCGATCGGCGAGCAGCCCGTGCGCACGCTCGAAGGCCTCGACCATCGCATCGATCACGCCGGTCGACGCGAGCAGATTGCCGGCCGCGACGCACTGCTCGCCGGTCGCCGCGTGGTGCGTGCCGAGCGCCTCGCTGCCCGTGAAGCACGCGGTGCGCCCCTGCCCGTCGATCACCGTGACCTGCCGGTACTGGCTCCAGCCGTTCGCGCTCAACGCGCGGTCGAGCGCCGTGCCCGGCGCGCACTGCTCGCGCTCGATCCGGTCGAGGATCTGCGGGCCGAGCGCCGGCAGCGTGACGTTCTGCGTCGCGACCGCGCCGACGCCCGCACGCACCCACGGACAGCGCGCACCGACCGCGATGCTCGACGAGCTGATCGCGATCCCGAGCTGCCCCGTCTCCGGGCAGCGCCCGACGATCGAGAACGTCATGCCGCCTCCTGCGTGCGGTTCGGCTGCCAGTTGTCGGGAATCACCGCGATCACGTCGATTTCCATCAGCCATTGCGGCTGGCCGAGCGCCGATACGACGAGGCCCGTCGAGATCGGATAGACGCCCTTCAGCCACTTGCCGACTTCGCGATACACCGGCTCGCGGTAGCGCGGGTCGGTCAGGTACGTCGTCGTCTTCACGATATGCGTGAGGTCGCTGCCCGCTTCCTCGAGCAGCTGCTTGACGTTCTTCATCGCCTGCTCGGCCTGCGCGCGCGGATCGCCGAGACCGATCAGATTGCCGTCGAAATCGGTGCCGACCTGGCCGCGTACGTAGACGGTATTGCCGGCACGCACGGCCTGGCACAGATCGTTGTCGAGCGACTGGTTCGGATAGGTGTCGCGCGTGTTGAACATGCGGATGCGGGTATGGGTCGGTTCGCTCATCGGTGTCCTTCGTTCGGGTCTCGTGTCGGATGAAACGCCCGCCGTGCGCGATGCGCATTCGTGCGGCGGGCGCGTGAAATCGGGCGGCGACGCTGAGTGGCGTTCAGCTCAGCGCGTCCGCGAGCGGGCACGCGGCCGGCGCCGTGCCGGCGTCCTGCGCCGCACGACGCTGCGCGCCCGTGTGGTAGTCGAGATATTTGCGCTGGGTCGCGATGTGGTCGGCGATGTGCCTGGCGTCGTGCCACACGCCCCAGATGAAGCTCGATCCGCGTCGCGACAGCCATGGCAAGCCGACGAAATAGATGCCGGGCTCCTTCGACACGCCGCGCTGATGCTGCGGCTTGCCGTTCTCCGCGAACGCGTCGACCTTCAGCCAGCCGTAGTCGACCGCGTAGCCGGTCGCCCAGACGATCGACGTGACGCCGGCCGCCGCGAGGTCGAGCGTCGCAAGCGGATGCGTGACGCAGTCGGGATCGGGCAGAATGCAGCGCGCCTCGGGCTCCTCGGGCAGATCGAGGCCGTTGCGTGCCGCGTACGCGTCGGCCGCGTCGAGCAGCGCGAGATAGTTCGCGTCGCCGCGCGCGAGATTCGCGGCGAGATCCGCTTCGAATGCGACGACGACGCCGTCGAACGCGCGCGTCATCCCGACCAGCGTCACGCCCTGGTTCGCGAGCGCACGGAAATCGACCGTGTGGCCGCCGCGCGCGCCGCTGACCGCGATCGTCACGTGTTCGCGGCCGGGCGTCGCGACTTCCTTGTCCCATTCGCCGAGCACGCCGAGCCACCAGCAGAAGTCGCGGCCGCGATACGCGCGCGGCGGGCGATCGTGCGGGCCGACCGATAGATAGACGCGGCGGCCCGCGCGCTGCAGTTCGTCGGCGATCTGCACGCCCGACGAGCCGGCGCCGACCACGAGCACGCCGCCGTCCGGCAGTTGCGCGGGATTGCGATAGTCGGCGGAGTGGATCTGCGTGAGACGCGCGTCGCGCGGCGCGATCGGCGGAATCACCGGACGCTGGAACGGGCCGGTCGCGACCACCACGCGCATCGCGTCGATGCGGCCGGCCGAGGTCTCGACGACGAAGCCCGGCTTGCCCGCCTGGCGCACGACGCTCGTCACTTCGACGCCGGTGCGGATCGGTGCGCCGATCTTGCGCGCATAGGCTTCGAAGTAGTCCGCGACCTGATCCTTCGATGCGAACGCGTCGGGATCGAGGCCGTCGAACTCGAGCCCCGGAAAGCGGTCGTGCCACGCGGGCCCGTTCGCGACCAGCGAATCCCAGCGCGCGGTGCGCCAGCGCTCGGCGATGCGGTCGCGCTCGAGCACGAGATGCGGCACGCCGAGCTTGCCGAGGTGCTCGCTCATGGCCACGCCGGCCTGGCCGGCGCCCACCACCAGCGTATCGATTGCGGTTGTTTCGACTGTCACGTCTGTCTCCTTCTGAAGTGCGGCCCGCGCGGCACCGGCGCTCGCGCGAGTTCGAATGGAGACATTCTGCTGACGCGCCGCGCGGCGCGAAATGAGGTTTTTTGTCGTCGTTGGCGAGAAAAAAGCTGGCCCTGCGGGACGGCCTTGACAGGCGGGCGCGCGCGCCGGGCCGTGCGCGCGGCCGTCTCGGGCGATCGCGTTCGTCGGTCTCGCGCAATGTTCAGACGAAACGCCGTGCAGCCCGTTGCACGCGCAACGGTCCCCGATTCACGGCGTGCGGACCGACAATCGTTGACGGTCTTCGCCGCGCGGAACTGGTACGATGCGCGTCGTTTTCCTGATCGTCACACCGCCGCGCGCCGGTCCGGCCCCTTTGCACCAACCGCCGGAACCGCGCGCCCGCGCCAGCAACATGAAGAAATTGATGCAGTACCTCCGCACCCTGCACCGGCTCGACCGCGCACTCGTCGCGCGCGCATGCGCGCTGCTGTCGATGGCGGCGCTGCTTTATCTGATGTGGCCGTCCGCCGAGATCGCGCGGCTCGCGATGGAGTCGACGCTGCGTTGAATCTCTGAATCGCGCCGCGGCGCGACGCACGACGCGCGCGCGGGAGCACGCCGTTACGTGATCTGGTACGTCGACGCCGGCACATACTCTTCCGGCAAGTCGCGCTCGCCCAGCTCGAGCACCGAGCGCTCGATCGTGCGCGTCATCGCGTCGAGCGCGAGCGCATTCGGCGCGAGCCCGAACGGCTCGGCCACCTCGTTCGCGATCGCCTCGAGCGCAATCAGCGTGTACGAGATGAACACGCAGATCAGCGGCGTGAAGAATTCGGTCGAATCGACGAGGCCGAACGGCAGCAGCACGCAATACGCATACACCGTGCGATGCAGCAGCACGCTGTACGAGAACGGGATCGGCGTCGAGAGGATCCGTTCGCAGCCGCCGACCGTCTTGCCGAGCGCATCGAGCTGCGCGTCGAACATCCAGCAGATCGTCTCGCTGCCCGGCGTGCGGCCGAGCGCGTGCACGAGCTCGCCGCGCAACAGGTCGAGGATCGCGACGGGCCGGTACGCCTTGCGCGCGAGCAGGCCCGCACGCTCGGCGCCGAGGATGCGCTCGAGGTCCGGCAGCGGATCGGTGTGCCGCAGCTCGTGCTTCAGCGCATAGGTGAACGCGATCAGCCAGTCGGCGAGCCGATTGCGCTGCGCGTCGTCGACGCTGTCGGGCAGATAGCGCCGCATCTGCGACGTCAGCGCGCGTGCGGCGATCAGCAGATTGCCCCACAGCAGCCGCGCCTCCTTGAAGCGCTCGAAGCTCGCGTTGTTGCGAAACGCGAGGAAGATCGCGAGCGCGAGCCCGAACAGCGTGAACGGCGCGGTGTTCAGCGGAATCTTCTCGCCGAAGATGCGCCCGTTCGTGAAGACCGCCAGCGTGCTGACGATCGCCATGAAAGCGAGTTGCGGAATGATCGATTGAAGCACGGAGCCGTTCCATACGAACAGCATCCTGAGCCAGTTTTGTCTTGGTCTGACGATCATGGTGAGTATTCCGACTGACCGCGCGTGCGCGCGGGCATCCTGCGATGCGCGACGGCCCGCGCTGGGCGGGCCGCTCTTCCGTTCCGTGCCGGCTTGCGCCGCTCAGTGATAACCGATGTCGCCCTCGCGCACCTTGCCGCGGAACACGCGATACTGCATCGCGTTGTAGACGAGGATCACCGGCAGCACGATCACCGTGCCGACGAGCGCGAACAGCTGGCTCGAATGGCTCGACGACGCATCCCAGATCGACAGCGAGGGCGGCACGATGTTCGGCCAGATGCTGATGATGAGCCCCGTATAGCCGAGGAACACGATGGCGAGCGTCAGCAGGAACGGCGTGGCCTCGTGCCGGTGCTTCACCGTGTGGAAGATGCCCCAGACGCACGCGACGACGAGCACCGGCACCGGCAGGAACCAGCCGAGATTGCCGCTGCCGAACCAGCGATGCGCGACGGCCGGCAGGCCGATCACGGTCCACAGGCTGACGACGGCCATCACGCCGAGCAGCACGGCCGTCAGCGGCTTCATCAGCTCGCGCATCTTGCGCTGCAGCTCGCCGTCGACCTTGAGGATCAGCCAGCCGCAGCCGAGCGTGGCATACGTGACGAGCACGCCGATCCCGCAGAACAGGCTGAACGGCGACAGCCAGTCGAACGGGCCGCCCACGAAATGGTTGTTCTCGATCCGGATGCCCTGCAGCAGCGAACCGAGCACGATGCCCTGGCAGAACGCGGCCAGCGCGGAGCCGCCCATGAACGCGAGATCCCACATGTGCTGCGTGCGGTTCGCCTTCGCGCGCAGCTCGAATGCCGCCCCGCGGAAGATCAGCCCGACCACCATCAGGATCAGCGGCAGGTAGTTGGCCGGCAGCAGCGTCGAATACACGACCGGAAACGCGCCGTACAAGCCTGCGCCGCCGAGCACGAGGAACGTCTCGTTGCCGTCCCACACCGGCGCGACCGTGTCGAGCATCACCTGCCGCTCGGCTTTCGCGTCGAAGAACGGAAACAGCAGACCGATGCCGAGATCGAAGCCGTCGAGCATCACGTAGAGGAACACGCCGAGGCCGATGATCGCGGCCCACACGACAGGAAGATCGATTTGCATGCTTTACTCCGCTTCGGCCGTATCCAGCGGCGTCGACAAGGCGCGATTGCGCAAGCCCGGATGCCGGTGGAGCTCGATATACCCGGCCTGCGCGGCCGGCCCGTGCTTCATCAGTTTCATCATGTAATAGATGCCCGTTCCGAATACGAGGAAATACACGACGACGAACACCAGCAGCGATACGCCGACCTGCTGCGCGGTGAGCGGCGACACCGAATCGATTGTGCGCAGCACGCCGTATACGGTCCACGGCTGCCGGCCGACTTCGGTCGTGATCCAGCCCGCGAGCAGCGCGACGATGCCCGACGGCCCCATGCAGAGCACGAACCACTGGAACCAGCGCGTTTCATAGAGGCGCCCGCCCTTGCGCAGCAGCAGCCCGAGCAGCGCCGTCAGCAGCATCAGCATCCCGAGCCCCGCCATGATCCGGAAGGTCCAGAACACGACCGGCGAATACGGACGATCCTGCGGCGCGAATTCCTTCAGCCCGCGAATTTCGCCGTCCCAACTGTGCGTGAGGATCAGGCTGCCGAGGTGCGGCACCTGGATCGCATAGCGCGTCGTCTCGGCCTGCATGTCGGGCAGGCCGACGAGGTTCAGCGCGGTGCCGCCCTTCTCGGTCTCCCAGAGCCCTTCGATCGCCGCGATCTTCGCCGGCTGATACTCGCGCGTGTTGAGGCCGTGCGCATCGCCGACGACGATCTGGATCGGCGCGAGCAGCAGCATCCAGAGCGCCATCGAGAAGCTGCGCTTGACCGGTTCGTCGCGGCGCCCCTTCAGCAGATGCCATGCGCCGCACGCGGCGACGATGAAGCCCGCGACGATGAACGCGGCGATCGTCATGTGCACGAGGCGATACGGGAACGACGGGTTGAACACGACCTTGAGCCAGTCGACCGGCACGACGAGGCCGTTCTCGATCCGGTAGCCTTGCGGCGTCTGCATGAAGCTGTTCGACGCGAGGATCCAGAACGTCGAGATCAGCGTGCCGACCGCGACCATCAGCGTCGCGAAGAAATGCGCGCGCGGGCTCACGCGCTGCCAGCCGAACAGCATCACGCCGAGAAAGCCCGCTTCGAGGAAGAACGCGGTCAGCACCTCGTAGGTAAGCAGCGGCCCCGTGATGTTGCCCGCGATGCGCGAGAAGCCCGACCAGTTCGTGCCGAACTCGTAGGCCATCACGACGCCGGAGACCACGCCCATCCCGAAGCCGATCGCGAAAATCTTCGACCAGAACTGGAACATGGATTTGTAGGCCGCGTCGCCGGTGACGAGATAACGCCATTCCAGCACCGCGAGGAAGCTCGCCATGCCGATGCTGATCGCGGGGAACACGATGTGGAACGACACCGTGAACGCGAACTGCAAGCGTGCGAGATGGAACGCATCGAAGATTTCCATGATCGTAATGTGCTCGTGGTTGTGAGGACGTGCGCCCGAAACTGGAAATCGCGCGACGGCTCGATGGCATGTACGAGCGCAGCTGGACCACGTCGCACGGCATCGAAGCGTGAATGACGATAGCGCGTTTCGAACGATACTCGCAATCGCTCTCGCGTGCATCGAAACTGTGCTCGCCGCGTCGCCGAAGATGTGTACACGGAAAACCAGTTGCACGTGCAGACGGGCGCCAGCTGTACTGCTTTCCGTGCCGCCGCGCTGTGCACACGCAGCTGCGCCGAACGCCCTTAAGATCGTTTCCAAAGCCCGCCCGGCACGGCTGCGCGACGCGGCGCGGCGCCGCGGCAGGCCCGTTTCCGTCGTCCGGCACAGCGCGCGGGACGCGGCCGGCAGGCCGGCCGATTCGACTGGAGAAACCCGTATGGAATCCTGCGTTCGCGACGAAGCGCCGGCCGGCAGCATCGGCTGTCATGTGACGCGTCATCGTGCCGGTGCGTCGCAGCGCGTCGTCGATCGCGTCGTCGACGAATGCCCCGTTGCACTCGTGTTCAACGGCATCGCGCATACCGTGATGATGGCGACGCCGATCGATCTCGACGCGTTCGGCGTCGGCTTCGCGCTCAGCGAAGGTATCGTCGAGCGCGCGTCGGACGTATTCGACATCGACACCGTGTACCGGACCGGCAGCGCCGAAGTGCAGCTGACCGTGTCGCAGCAGGCGTTCATGGCGCTGAAGGCACACCGCCGCGCCCTTGCCGGCCGCACCGGCTGCGGCGTGTGCGGCATCGAAAGCATCGCCCAGCTCGATCTGCATCCGCCGCGCATCGCGGCCGCCGGCAGCGCGGCCGACATCGGTGCGGACGCCGTCGCGCGCGCCGCGCGCACGCTGCCGGCGCGGCAGACGCTGATGCACGTGACGGGCGGCATCCACGCGGCCGCGTGGTGCGACCGCGACGGCAACGTGCTCGACGTGTTCGAGGACGTCGGCCGTCACAACGCGCTCGACAAGCTAATCGGCTGTCTCGCACGCCGCCGCGCGGACTTCGGCGCAGGCTTCGTGTTCCTGTCGAGCCGCGCGAGCTACGAACTCGTGCGCAAGGCTGCGCGCGTCGGGATACCGATGCTCGCGACGATCTCCGCGCCGACCTCGCTCGCGATCGACGTCGCGCGCGAAGCCGGCATCCGGCTCCTCGGCTTCTGCCGCAACGACGGCTTCGTCGAATACGTGTCGCCGGCCGCCACCCTTTCCACCCTGTCGCGATGAAACCCTTGCTCGATTTCGATACCGCCCAGCAGTATTTCGCGACCGCGTTCGCGCCGCTCGATGCGGCCGTGACCGTGCCGCTCGCCGATGCGGTCGGCCGCATCCTGGCCGCGCCGCTGTTCGCGTCGCTCGATCAGCCGCCCGTCGATCACAGCGCGATGGACGGCTACGCCGTACGCGCCGCCGATCTCGCCGGCGCCGAGCCGCTGCGCATCGCGCAGCGCTGCTATGCGGGCGATGCGCCGGCGCCGCTCGCGCCGCGCACGGCCGCGCGGATCTTCACGGGCGCGCCGATTCCGGCCGGCGCCGACACGGTCGTGATGCAGGAGCACGCGCACGAGCGCGACGGCTGCGTGACGTTCGACGCCCCGCCGCGCGCCGGCACGCATATCCGGCGCCGCGCCGAGGAACTGCGCGCGGGCGATCTGCTGATCCCGGCCGGCGTCCGGCTCGGCGCGATGCACGTCGGCGTCGCGGCCGCGCAAGGCGTGTCGGCGCTCGACGTGCGCCCGCCGCTGCGGGTCGGCATTCTGACGACGGGCGACGAACTCGTCGCGTGCGGCGCGCCGCGTGCGCCGCAACAGATCTACAACAGCAATGCGCCGATGCTCGCCGCGCTGGTCGCGGGCACCGGCGCGGCCGTCGTCGCGAACCTGCATGCGCAGGACACCGCAGACGCCGTCGAGCGCGCGTTGCGCGACCTGCATGCACGCTGCGAGCTCGTCGTGTGCGTCGGCGGTGCGTCGGTCGGCGACAAGGATCTGCTGCGCGGCACGCTGAACGCGCTCGGCGCGGCGTTCGTCGTGTCGGGCGTGCGGATGAAGCCCGGCAAGCCCGTCGCGCTCGCGCGACTCGATGCGCGGCCGGTCGTGCTGCTGCCCGGCAATCCGGGCGCCGCGACGACCGCGTTCGCGCTCTTCGTCGCGCCGCTGATCCGCCGGCTGCAGGGGCGCGCCGAGCGGCTGCCGGTCGTGCCGTCGCTGCCGCTCGACATCGACGTCGAATCCGATCCGCAACGCGAGCGCTTCATCCGCGTGCGCTGCGACGTCGCGCCGAACGGGCTGCCGCTGCTCGATGCGCTGCGGCAGCAGGGCGCCGGCACGCTGAACTCGCTCGCGCATGCGAGTGGTCTCGCGCGCGTGCCGGCCGGCGAACGGATCGCGCGCGGCGAGCCCGTACCGTATTACGACTTCGCGCGCTGGCTCGCATGACCATGCTGCGCGCAGCGTCCGCCGACGCGAACTGTATCCCTGCATTTCGCGTGCGATTGTGCCTCTGCCGGCCGACGCGCGCGCACTATCCTCACGAGGAGGCTCGCCGCGGCCCGTGCATCCGCACGCAACCGCACCGCGACGCCGCCCCGCTCACCCGATGCAGGCCGACGAACCGATCGTGAACGCCATCGTTTCCGCCGCGCCGGCCGGCGCCGCCGTGTTTGGCGACGCAGCGTCCGACGCCCTCCTCCGCACGGTCGACACGCTCGACCGCCCGCTGCGCGACTTGCGGCTGTCCGTCATCGATCGATGCAACTTCCGTTGCGGCTACTGCATGCCGCGCGAGATCTTCGGCTCGGACTATGCATTCATGCCGCCGGCCGACCGGCTCTCGTTCGCGCAGCTCGAACGGATCGCGCGCGCGTTCGTGTCGCTCGGCGTCGAAAAGATTCGGATCACCGGCGGCGAGCCGCTGCTGCGCCGCCACCTCGAAACGCTGATCGAACGGCTCGCCGTATTGACGACCGTCGACGGCCGCCCGGTCGAACTCGCGCTCACGACGAACGGCGCACTGCTCGCCGCGAAAGCGCGCACGCTGCGCGATGCCGGGCTCACGCGCGTGACCGTCAGCCTCGACGCGCTCGACGACGCCGTGTTTCGCCGGATGAGCGATGCCGACGTACCCGTGTCGCGCGTGCTGGCCGGCATCGAAGCCGCGCAGGCCGCGGGCCTCGCGCCCGTGAAGGTCAATGCGGTGATCGAGCGCGGCGCGAACGACGATCAGATCCTGCCGCTCGTGCGCCACTTCCGTCATACGGGCGTGAGCGTGCGCTTCATCGAATACATGGACGTCGGCGGCGCCTACGGGTGGTCGCACGACAAGGTCGTGACGGCTGCGCGGATGCGCGAGCTGATCGACGCCGAGTATCCGCTCGTCACCGTCGGCGGGCCCGCGCACGACGCGACCGCGATCCGCTGCCGTCATGTCGACGGCGGCGGCGAAGTCGGCTTCATCGCAAGCGTGTCGCATCCGTTTTGCGGCACGTGTTCGCGTGCGCGCGTGTCGGCCGACGGCACGCTGTACACCTGCCTGTTCGCGACGCAAGGCACCGATCTGCGGCCCTGGCTGGACGATGCGACGCCGCTCGACGGCCTCGCCGCCGCCGTTCGCGCGCGCTGGACGCAGCGCGGCGACCGCGCATCCGAGCAACGCGCCGCGCGTGCCGCCCGCACGCCGCGCCATCCCTATCCGACCGTGCGCATGTCGCTCGTCGGCGGCTGACACGCCGCCGCGCGATGCCGGCCGATCGCTTCCTGGAGAACCGTCATGACGACCTTCACCGAACCCCACGCCGAACCGCCCGACGATCCGCTGCGCGGCGAACATCCGCCTGAAACGGCCGTGCCGCACGGCGCGCCGCTGCCGGCGATCGCCGCCGGTTTCGAAGTGCGCGTGCAGTATCAGCCGATCGATGCGGGTGTCGAGCTTGCGCCGATCGTGCGCAATCCGCATGTCGGTGCGGTCGTGAATTTTCTCGGCGTCGTGCGCAACGAAGGCGACATCGACGACGTCGTCGCGCTCGAAGTCGAACACTATCCGACGATGACCGAGCAGGCGCTCTGGAGCATCGTCGAAGAAGCGACCGCTCGCTGGCAGCTCGAGACGGTCAGAATCGTGCATCGCGTCGGGCGCATTCCGCTCGGCCATCCGGTCGTGCTCGTCGTCGTCGCGGCCGCCCATCGCGCGGCCGCGTTCGACGCATGCGAATTCCTGATGGACTTCCTGAAGACGCACGCGCCGTTCTGGAAGAAGGAGATCCGGCAGGACGGCGCGTCGGGCTGGGTCGAAGCGAAGGCGCTCGACGATCAGGCGATGCGTCGCTGGGGCTGAACGACATGAAACTGACGATCAAGTACTTCGCGAGCATTCGCGAACAGCTGCAGGTCGACGAGGAAACCGTCGACATCGATACAAGCGAACTCACGGTCGACGCGCTGCGCGGCACGCTGGCTGCGCGCGATGCGCGCAGCGCCGACGCACTGCGGATGGACCGGCCCGTGCGGGCCGCCGTGAATCTCGAGATGGTGACGGGCGACTTCGTCGTCCGCGACGACAGCGAGGTCGCGTTCTTTCCGCCCGTGACGGGCGGCTGACGTCAGGCTGATCGCGACGTTCAGCGGCGCCGCGCACGCGCGCGCCGCGGACCTTGCGATCTCGGCCGCCGCGAGCCTGCCCGCGATCGCCGGCATGCAGGTCGTGCGGCGCTGCGCGACCGCATGTTGCCGACGCTGTTTCGCCGCGTCGTGCTGCCGCACGCGAGCGCGATCCGGCAGCGCGTGCGCATGGGTTCTGAAAGCTCGCAAGCGTACGATGCGCAGGCCGGCCGCATCGCCGGCATCGTGCCACTTCAGAGATTCGACATGGAAACCTACCTGCTGCTCGGCTGCGGCCTCGGCGTCGGCCTGCTGATCGCGATCTGGGGCGTGTGGTCGCTGCGCTGAGCGGCTCGCGCCGCGCGACCGTCAGCGCACGCAACCGGCGGCCAGCTTGCCGACCGTAATCACGGCCTGCTCGATTTCGGGCGACCACGGGCTG
>NZ_JBQYLP010000076.1:0-26521 GCF_052683555.1 Burkholderia sp. BC1 | reverse complement strand
AGATGTATATAAGAGACCGAGCGTCGCCTCGTGCCGCGCGACCGTCTCCGGCGTCACTTCGCCGTTGCCGCCCGCGACGATCACGATCGCGTTCTGGCTTCCGTCGTCGACGACGATCAGCGCGACGCCGGTCGGCACGGACGCGCTCGTCGCGAGCCCCGCGCAGTCGATCCCTTCGGCTTCGAGCCCCGCGCGCAGCGCGGCGCCGTGCGCATCCGCGCCGACGCAGCCGATCATCGCGACCTGCGCGCCGAGCCGCGCCGCCGCGACGGCCTGGTTGCCGCCCTTGCCGCCCGCCGCCTGCGCGAACGCGTGGCCGGCGAGCGTCTCGCCCGGCAGCGGCAGCCGCGGCGCGCGCACGACGAGATCCATGTTGAGGCTGCCGACCACCGCGACGCGGCCGGCACGCGCTGCCGCGCCGGCCGTCATGCGCGGGAGCCGGACGCGGCCGGCTCGCGATAGATCGCCGTCGATTCGCGCAGCACGAGCCGCGGCGACACGACGCGCCGCCGGCTCGGCGCCGCCGACGAACCGCCGCCGATCCGCTCGATCAGCGTCTGCGCGGCCATTTCGCCGAGCGCGCGCACCGACTGACCGACGGTCGACAGCGCCGGATACGTGTAACGCGAGAATTCGATGTCGTCGAAACCGATGATCGAACAGTCGTCGGGCACGCGCATCCCGCGCTCGGCGGCCGCGCGCAGCGCGCCGACGCCCATCAGGTCGTTGCCCGCGAAGATCGCGCTCGGCCGCACCGATTCGAACAGCCGCGCCGCCGCGTGATAGCCGCCGAGGCAGGAAAAGTCGCTTTCCGCGATCGCGCCCGGCACGATGTCGATGCCGCGCTCGGCCATCGCGCGGATGAAGCCGTGCACGCGCATCGCGCTGACGGCCGTGTCGGTCGGCCCGGTGATGCAGCCGATCTTCGCGTGGCCGAGTTCGAGCAGATGGCGCGTCGCGAGATAGGCGCCGCGCTCGTGATCGATCTGCACGAGATCGGCCGCGAGCCCTTCGATGTTGCGGTCGACGACGACGAGCGGCGCATGCGCGTCGGCGAGCGTCTGCGCGAGCACGGCATCTTCGCCGGCCGACGCGACGATCAGCCCGTCGATGCGCTTTTCCTGCAGCACGCGCAGGTAGTTGCGCTGCTTGACCGGATCGTCGTCCGAGTTGCAGAAAAACACGCAGTAGCCGTTGGCCGCGCACTGATCCTCGATGCCGCGCGCGAGCTCCGCGAAGTACGGATTCGTGCTGTTCGGCACGACGAGGCCGATGGTCGCCGTCGCGCGGGCCTTCAGCGAGCGCGCGACCGCCGACGGCACGTAGTTCAGCTCGCGGATCGCGCCCTCGACCTTCGCCCGTACGTCCGCGGACACCGGCCGCGAGTTGTTCACCACGTGCGATACCGTCGTAAACGACACGCCCGCCATGGCCGCCACATCCTTGATCGTCGCCATTTCCCGTTTCTCTCTGCTCTTTCTGTTGTTGGTCTTACCGCGTGCGTGTACGCCGGCTGCGATACGTGTCGAGCACGACCGCGACCACGATCACCGCCCCGGTGATGATCCGTTTCGTCGGCTCGTTCGCGCCGATCTGCGCCAGGCCCGCAGCGAGCACCGAGATGATCAATACGCCGAAAAACGTGCTGATCACCGAGCCGCGGCCGCCCATCAGGCTCGTGCCGCCGATCACGACGGCCGCGATCACCTGCAGCTCGAGCCCGGCGCCCGCGTTCGGATCGGCGGCCTCGAGACGCGAAATCTGGAACAGCGACGCGAGCCCGGCGAGCGCGCCCATCAGCGCGAAGACAAGGATTTTATACGGCCGCGGGTTAACCCCGGCAAGCCGCACGGCCTCCTCGTTCGTGCCGATCCCCACCAGATAGCGGCCGAACACCGTGCGCGTCAGCACGAACTGCGCGGCAATCATCACCGCGACGGCGATCAGGAACGCCGGCGAGATGCCGAGCGCGATCGGATTCGACAGGAAATCGAACGCGTCGCCGATGTACGCCGTGCGCGAATTCGTCAGCTGGTACGCGAGGCCGCGCGCGGCCTCGAGCACGCCGAGCGACACGATGAACGACGGAATCCGCCAGCCGACCGTGACGGCGCCCGTCAGCGAACCCGTCGCCGTCGCGACCGCGATGCCGATCAGCGCGGCCGGCAGCGGCCCCCACTGCCACTTCAGCGCGGCGACGCTGACCATCGACGCGGCAAGCGCGAGCACCGAGCCGACCGACAGGTCGATCCCCGCGATGATCAGCACGAACGTCATCCCGACCGACATCACGACGAGGTCGGGAATCTGGTTCGCGATCGTGCTGAACGTATCGTAGGTCAGGAAATGCGAGCTCAGCGCCGAAAACAGCGCGATCATCGCGATCAGCGCGCCGGCGAGGCCGAGATAGTTCGACACGCCGAGCCGCGTGCCGGACAGCGTGCGCGCGCGGCGGCCGGTCGCGGTCTGCGCGGCGCCGGCATCGGCCGGGGTGACGGGGGGCTGGGTCATTGCGGTCGTCCTGTCGTCGAAGTGCCGTGCGCGGCATGCGCGTCCGGCGGCGGTGCGCCGTGCGGCGCCGCGTCGCGGCCGAAGCCCGCGAACGCCGCGGCCAGCAGCGCATCCTGGGTCCAGTGGTCGCGCTCGAACACGGCCGTCATGCGGCCGGCCGACATCACGCCGATCCGGTCGCAAATCAGCATCAGCTCGCGCAGATCGCTCGATACGACCACGAGCGCGCGGCCTTCGCGCGCAAGCGCGCCCATCAAAGTGTAGATCTCGAATTTGGCGCCGACGTCGATACCGCGCGTCGGCTCGTCGAACAGCAGCACGCCCATGTCGCGCGCGAGCCAGCGGCCGATCACGACCTTCTGCTGGTTGCCGCCCGACAGTTCGCCGACCGGCTGCGCGGCGCCGTGCGCGCGGATGCGCAGCGCCTCGATCTGCCGTTCGGCGAGCGCCGTCTCGCGCGCCGTGTCGACCACGCCCGCACGCGCGAGCCGGTCGAGCTGGCCGAGCGACACGTTGGCCGTGACCGATTGCGAGAGCAACAAGCCCTCGCCCTTGCGATCCTCGGTGATCAGCGCGATGCCGAGCTTCACCGCATCGACCGGCGAGCGGATCGCGACCGGCCGCGGCGGCTGGCCGACCGCGATCGTGCCGGCGTCGGGCGTGTCGGCGCCGTAGATCAGCCGCAGCAGTTCGGTGCGCCCTGCGCCGATCAGTCCGGAAATGCCGAAAATCTCCCCCGCCCGTACCTCGAGCGACACGTCGCGCACGGCAGGCTCACGCGTGAGCCCCGAGACGACGAGCCGCGGCGCACCGATATGGCGCTCGCCGAGATCGATGTGTTCGCCGATCTCGCGGCCGACCATCAGCGTGACGAGCGCGTCGGACGTCGTCGCGGCCATCTCGCCGACGTGCACGAGCCGCCCGTCGCGCAGCACCGCGACGCGCTCGGCCACGCGCGCGAGTTCCTCGAGCCGGTGCGAGATGTAGACGATCGCGACGCCGCGCGCCTTCAGCCGGTCGATCTGCTCGAACAGCAGTTCGACCTCGCGTGCGGTCAGCATCGCGGTCGGTTCGTCGAGGATCAGCACGCGGCAGTCGCCGATCAGGTTGCGCGCGATCTCGACCATCTGCTGATGGCCGATGCCGAGCGCGCCGACCGGCGTGTCGGGATCGATCGCATCGAGCCCGACCTGCGCCATCGCGACGCGCGCGTCGTCGCGCAGCCGCGCGCGATCGATCACGCCGAAGCGGCGCGGCAGACGGTTCAGGAACAGGTTTTCGGCGACGCTCAGCGTCGGCAGCAGGTTCAGCTCCTGCATCACCATCCGCACGCCGAGCGCCTCGGCCTGCGTGCGGCTCGCCGGCGCGTACGGCTCGCCCGCGAGCTGCATGGTGCCGGCGCTCGGCTCGACGAGCCCGCCGATGATCTTCGACAGCGTGCTCTTGCCCGCGCCGTTCTCGCCGGTCAGCGCCAGCGCCTCGCCCGGCACGAGCGCGAGCGTGACGTCCGCGAGCACCGGCTCCGCGTACGTCTTGCCGACGCCGGAAACGGACAGCACCGGTGCGGCGGGACGGGAAGAAGATTGGAAGGTCGGTTCCATCGCGATCCTGATTGCGGCCGCGCGCATGCGGCGCGCGGGTGTGACGCTCACAACTGCATCGGCATGCAGCGGCCGTGATCGCGCTCACACCGGATAACGGCCGCCGCGCCGGATTCTTGAGGGCGGCGGCACGCGCCGCGCGGCGTCACTTCGTCACGAGATCGACCGGCGTCTCGACCACGCCCGACAGCTCCGCCTGCTTGCGGTGCTCGGCGATCGCCTTCAGCGCCGTGTCGATGCCGAACACGGCCTGCTTCGCGGCGTACTGATCGGCCGTCGCGAGCACGCGGCCGTCCTTCAGCATCGGCTTGATCGCATTGATGTTGTCGTAGCCGACCACGTACACCTTGCCCTGCTTGCCGGCCGCGCGCACGGCCGACACGGCGCCGATCGCCATGTTGTCGTTGCCGCACAGCAGCGCCTTCAGGTTCGGGTATTCGTTCAGCATCGCGGACGCGACCGCGTTGCCCTTGTCGATCTCCCATTCGCCCGACTGCACCGACACGACCTTCATGCCGCCCGCCTTCATTGCGTCCTGGAAGCCGGCCGTGCGCTGCTGCGCGTTGGTCGTCGTCGACACGCCTTCGACGATGCCGACCTGGTCGCCCGCCTTCAGCTTCTTCGCGAGGTAGTCGCCGACCTTGCGCGCACCCTTGCGGTTGTCGGGCCCGACGAACGGCACGTTGAGGTTCTTCGACTTCAGCACGTCGGGGTCGAGCCGGTTGTCGATGTTGACGACGATGATGCCCGCATCGACGGCCTTCTTCACGACCGGCACGAGCGCCTTCGAGTCGGCCGGCGCGAGCACGATCGCGTCGACCTTCGACACGATCATCTGCTCGACGATGCGGATCTGGTTCGCGGTATCGGTCTCGTCCTTGATCCCGTTCGTGATCAGGTCGAACTGGCTCGCGTTGTGTTTCTGGTATTCCTTCGCGCCGTTTTCCATCGTCAGGAAGAACTCGTTGGCGAGCGACTTCATCACGAGCGCGACCTTCGGCTTGCCGGCCGCTTGCGCGTGGACGGCGGGAGCGGCGGCAACCGCGACGGCAGCGAGCGCGGCGGTCAGAAAGCGACGGCGAAAGCGGACATTCATACACATCTCCTGGCGACTGGCCTGTCGGGGCCGACTGTTGTTTTATTGCGAGCAAACGTTTGCGCCACACTACCCGGCGATTGGCCATCGATGCTGCTTGTCGGTACCAAGGAAGAAAACAAGGCAGACGGCCGACTGCCTGACGCGTGTCGTTGTTTACACGCCGCCGCCGGCGGACGCCGGCGGGGTGAAGGTATGCTGGACCGTTTCGCGCCGGCGCGCAACCCGTCTAATCAATATTTAAGGGTTTATTCGGAGCGCGCCGGCGGCTAACGGGACGCGCGAAGCATGCACGCGCCCGCCTGTGCCGATCACACCGCTTCGCGCAGCTGGCCGGCGATTTCGGCTTCGTTCAGGTGCGGCGCGAACATCTCGATCAGCCGATAGGCATACGCACGCAGGAACGCGCCCTTGCGCAGCCCGACGCGCGTCGTGCTCGCCTCGAACAGATGCTGCGTGTCGAGCGCGACGAGCCCCGTGTCGCGTTGCGGATCGTAGGCCATCGCCGCGACCACGCCGATGCCCATGCCGAGTTCGACGTAGGTCTTGATCACGTCGGCGTCGATCGCGGTCAGCACGACGTCGGGCACGGCGCCGGCCTGCGCGAACGCCTGGTCGATGTGCGAGCGGCCGGTGAAGTCCTGGTCGTACGTGATGATCGGATACTCGGCGATTTCGTCGAGCGTCAGGTTTTCGCGGCCGACGAGCGGATGCCCCTTCGGCACGACGACCGTGTGGTGCCACGAATAGCACGGGAACGTGACGATGTCGGGATAGCGGTCGAGCGCCTCGGTCGAGATGCCGAGATCGGCCTCGCCGTTCAGGATCATCTGCGCGATCTGCTGCGGGCTGCCCTGCCGCAGCGCGAGATGGACCTTCGGGAACACGTCGGTAAACTGCCGGATCACCTTCGGCAGCGCGTAGCGCGCCTGCGTGTGCGTCGTCGCGACGACGAGGTGGCCGCTGTCCTGATCGGCGAACTGCCGTGCGACGCGCCGCAGGTTCTCCGCGTCGAGCAGCATCCGCTCGATCAGCTGATGCACGGCCTTGCCGGGCTCGGTCAGGCCCGTCAGCCGCTTGCCGCGGCGAATGAAGATGTCGACGCCGAGTTCGTCCTCGAGGTCCTTGATCTGCTTCGACACGCCCGACTGCGACGTGTAGAGCACGTTCGCGACCTCGGTCAGGTTCATGTTCTGGCGCACCGCCTCGCGCACGAAGCGCAGTTGCTGGAAGTTCATGGGTATGCCTCTTGGGCTGTCGTTGTTCGATGGTCGATACGGAGCGCCGTGCGCTCCTTCCTGCCTGGCCGGCGTCAGCGCGCCGGAAATACGCGTACCGCGCGCGGCACGGCCGTCGCGCCGTCGCCGACCTGCAGCGACAGCGCGCGCCATGCGTCGCGGTCGAGTTCCGCCTCGAGCGCCCCGCCCGCGCGCGATTCGAGCTCGACGCGCACCGAGCCGCCGAGCGGAATCACGCGACGCACGTCGACGGCGATGCCGTCGCGATGGCCCGCTTCGGCGGCCGGCCACAGCTGCAGATCGTGCGGCCGCACGTACGCGTGCGCGGGGCCCGCGAAATCCGCGTCGACGGCGATCGGCGCGGCCGCGCCCTCGGCGACGAAGCCGCGCTCGGCCACCGTGCCGGGCAGCCGGTTCGCGGCGCCGAGGAATTCGTAGACGAACGCGCTCTGCGGATGATCGTAGACCTCCTGCGGACTGCCGACCTGCTCGACGCGGCCGCGGTTCAGCACGACGATGCGATCCGCGACTTCGAGCGCCTCTTCCTGATCGTGCGTGACGAAGATCGTCGAGATGTGCAGATCGTCGTGCAGGCGCCGCAGCCAGCCGCGCAGCTCCTTGCGCACCTTCGCGTCGAGCGCGCCGAACGGCTCGTCGAGCAGCAGCACCTTCGGCTCGACCGCGAGGGCGCGCGCGAGCGCGATCCGCTGGCGCTGGCCGCCCGACAGCTCGGACGGATAGCGCTGCGCGAGCCAGTCGAGCTGCACGAGCTTCAGCAGCTCGTGCACCTTGTCGCGAATCGCGGCTTCGGACGGCCGCTCGCGGCGCGGCTTCACGCGCAGGCCGAACGCCACGTTCTCGAACACGGTCATATGGCGGAACAGCGCGTAGTGCTGAAACACGAAGCCGACCTGCCGGTCGCGCGCGCCGACCGATGCGACGTCGAGCCCCTGCAGTACGACCTGCCCCGCGTCCGCGTGCTCGAGGCCCGCGATCACGCGCAGCAGCGTGGTCTTGCCGCAGCCGGACGGCCCGAGCAGCGCGACGAGCTCGCCGGGCGGGAAGTCGAGCGACACGTTGTCGAGCGCGGTGAAATCGCCGAAGCGCTTCTGAAGATGACGGACGGTGATACCCATTCTGGTTGCCTCTTTACGATTTCGACGAAATGGCGGCAGGGCCGGCATGTGCGGGAACGGCGTCGCGCGCGCCGGACAGCTCGGCGGCGAGATGGCGTTCGGCGAGCAGCTTCAGCGCGAGCGTCACGAGCGCGAGCAGCGCGAGCACCGATGCCACCGCGAACGCCGCGGCGAAGTTGTACTCGTTGTAGAGAATCTCGACGTGCAGCGGCATCGTGTCGGTCTGGCCGCGGATATGGCCGGACACGACCGACACTGCGCCGAATTCGCCCATCGCACGCGCATTGCAGAGGATCACGCCGTACAGCAGCCCCCACTTGACGTTCGGCAGCGTCACGCGGCGGAAGATCTGCCAGCCCGACGCGCCGAGCACGCGCGCGGCCTCTTCCTCGTCGCTGCCCTGTGCCTGCATCAAGGGAATCAGCTCGCGCGCGACGAACGGGAACGTGACGAAGATCGTCGCGAGCACGATGCCCGGCACGGCGAAGATGATCTGCACGTCGTGATCCTGCAGCCACGGGCCGAGCCAGCCCTGCGCGCCGAACAGCAGCACGTAGACGAGGCCCGAGATCACGGGCGAGACCGAGAACGGCAGATCGATCAGCGTCGTCAGCAGCGCCTTGCCGCGAAACTCGAATTTCGCGATCGCCCACGACGCGCACACGCCGAACACGAGGTTCAGCGGCACGGCGATCGCCGCGACGGTCAGCGTCAGCTTGATCGCGGCCCACGCGTCCGGATCCGCGAGCGACTCGAGGTAGAAGCCGACGCCCTTGCGCAGCGCTTCGACGAACACGGCCGCGAGCGGCACGACGAGAAAGAAGGCCAGAAACGCGAGCGCGATGCCGGTGAGCAGCCAGCGCACGGCGCGCGGCTCGCTGACGGGGTCGAGCCGCTTCGCCGCGCGCGCACGCTCGGCGGATGACGGGTTCTTGAGCACGGCGGTCACCTCCTGCGTCATGGCCGGCCTCCTGCCGCGACCGCGGCGGTATCACCGGACGCGGACGCGGGCGCGCTCGCGCCGCGGCTCGTACGGCGCTGCAGATACCACTGCAGCGTATTGATCAGCAGCAGCATCAGGAACGACACGACGAGCATCACGACCGCGAGCGCGGTCGCGCCCGCGTAGTCGTACTGTTCGAGCTTCGTGATGATCAGCAGCGACGTGATCTCCGACTTCATCGGCACGTTGCCGGCGATGAAGATCACCGACCCGTATTCGCCGAGCGCACGCGCGAACGCGAGCGCGAAACCGGTGAGCAGCGCGGGCAGCACGGCCGGCAGCACGACGCGCCGGAACGTGAGCCAGCGAGATGCGCCGAGGCACGCGGCCGCCTCCTCCTGCTCGCGCTCGAAATCCTCGAGCACCGGCTGCACGGTGCGCACGACGAACGGCAGGCCGATGAAGGTCAGCGCGACCAGCACGCCGAGCGGCGTGAACGCGACCTTGATGCCGAACGGTGCGAGATACTGGCCGACCCAGCCGTTCGCCGCGTAGACGGCCGCGAGCGAAATGCCGGCCACCGAGGTCGGCAGCGCGAACGGCAGATCGACGATCGCGTCGACGAGCCGCTTCAGCGGAAACGTGTAGCGCACGAGCACCCACGCGACGAGAAAGCCGAACACGGCGTTGAGCAGCGCGCCGCCGAATGCGGCCGAGAACGTCAGCCGGTACGAGGCGAGCACGCGCGGCGACGTGACGGCGGCGACGAACTGGTCCCACGACAGCGTCGCGGTCTTCAGGAACGTGGCGGCGAGCGGAATCAGCACCACGAGGCTCAAATAGGCCACCGTGATGCCGAGCGTCACGCCGAAACCGGGCAGCGCGCTCGGCTTGCGAAAGGTGTACGTGGTCATCGGATGCTCTTGCTGGGTCGATGCTCATGGGCCCGACGCGAACGCCGGCGCGACAGGTCGCGCCGGCGGCGTCCGGGACGCGGCGCACTACGTGGCGCGCCGCTGTCGTTGTCGTATTACTGCGGCTTGTAGATCGAATCGAACACGCCGCCGTCCGCGAAATGCGTCTTTTGCGCATTCGTCCAGCCGCCGAACGTGTCGTCGACCGTGTACAGCTTCAGCTTCGGGAACTGCTTGGTCAGTTCCGCCGGCACGCTCTTCGAGCGCGGCCGATAGTAATTGCGCGCCGCGATTTCCTGGCCCTGCGGGCTGTACAGGAAGTTCAGGTACGCTTCCGCGAGCTTGCGCGTGCCCTTCTTGTCGACGACCTTGTCGACGACCGCGACCGGCGGCTCCGCCAGAATGCTCGCCGACGGCACGACGATCTCGAACTTGTCGGGCCCGAACTCCTTGATCGACAGGAACGCCTCGTTCTCCCATGCGATCAGCACGTCGCCGATGCCACGCTGCACGAAGCTCGTCGTCGCACCGCGCGCGCCCGAATCGAGCACGCCCGCGTTCTTGTAGAGCTTCGTGACGAATTCCTTCGCCGACTGCTCGCTGCCGCCCGGCTTGTGCAGTGCATACGCCCATGCGGCCAGGTAATTCCAGCGCGCGCCGCCCGAAGTCTTCGGGTTCGGCGTGACGATCGACACGCCCGGCTTGGTCAGGTCGTCCCAGTCCTTGATGCCCTTCGGGTTGCCCTTGCGCACGAGGAACACGATCGTCGACGTGTACGGCGACGCGTTGTCGGGCAGGCGCTTCTGCCAGTCCTTGTTCACGAGCCCCTTGTTCGCGAGCGCGTCGATGTCATAGGCGAGCGCGAGCGTCACGACGTCGGCCTGCAGGCCGTCGAGCACCGAGCGCGCCTGCGCGCCCGAGCCGCCGTGCGACTGCTTGAAGTTGACCGTCTCGCCCGTCTTCGCCTTCCATTCCTTGCCGAATGCCTGGTTGAAGTCCTGGTACAGCTCGCGCGTCGGGTCGTACGACACGTTCAGGAACGTCGTATCGGCCTGCGCGTGCGTCGCGACGCCCAGCGCCGCCGCCGCGCCCAGCGCGAGTGTTGCAATCAAGCGGCCCGCCCCGCTCATCAGCCCCGTCGTGCGCTTCACCATCCTTGGTTCTCCAGTGTTGTCGGTATTGCGATGTCGGGCCAGTCTATCGAACGGGCTACATGATTAAAAATAATCCTTCTTCATTTTTTAATACTGAAAAGTGCTAACGCAATACGGACGGACGGTTGCGGCAGACGAACCGGCGCATGGACGTCGCAATCGGGCGTCGGAACCGGCGCGATCGCGTCGAACTTCACGTAACACTTGAAATTCGCGAAGTACTGTATAAAAATACAGCTCACTGTCTATCCATACAGTTGAACCATGACCAAACTCACCGCACGCCAGCAGCAAGTGTTCGACTTGATCCGCCGCGCGATCGAGCGCTCCGGTTTTCCGCCCACTCGCGCCGAGATTGCGGCCGAGCTGGGTTTCAGTTCGCCGAACGCGGCCGAGGAGCACCTGCGTGCGCTGGCGCGCAAGGGCGTGATCGAGCTGGCGGCGGGCGCGTCGCGCGGCATCCGGCTGCTCGGCGGCGACGACGCGCCGCACCAGTTCACGCTGCCGCATGCGGGGCTGATGCAACTGTCGCTGCCGCTCGTCGGCCGTGTCGCGGCCGGCAGCCCGATCCTCGCGCAGGAACACATCTCACAGCACTTCGCGTGCGATCCCGCGCTGTTCTCGAGCAAGCCCGACTATCTGCTGAAGGTGCGCGGGCTGTCGATGCGCGATGCCGGCATTCTCGACGGCGATCTGCTCGCGGTACAGAAGCGCACCGAAGCGAAGGACGGCCAGATCATCGTCGCGCGGCTCGGCGACGACGTCACGGTCAAGCGTCTGATGCGCCGGCCGGGCGGCATCGAGCTGATCGCCGAGAACCCGGATTACGAAAACATCTTCGTCAAGGCCGGCAGCGCGGATTTCGCGCTGGAAGGCATCGCCGTCGGGCTGATCCGCTCGGGCGAACTCTGACATTCCGTCTCGCTCAGGAGAACACCATGGAACGCCTTGCCCGCCTGCTGCCTTTCCGTCAATTCGGTCGCCTGCGTCATCTGCGCGGCCGCACGCCCTGCGCGCCGCTGTCCGCTGCGGCGCCCGCCGGCCATGAAGTCGCAGTCGAACGGCAGGCGTCGCTGCTGCCTTCGGCGCTCCCCGCCTTCGCGCGCGTGTCGCTCAATGCCGGGCTCAATCACGCGGAGCCCGCGCGGCGCGCACCGGTGCGCGTCTATCACGGCCGTTCGCGGCTGATCATGGTCGGCACGATCGACGCCGTCTGCCGGATGATCGATCGCTGCATCGCGGAGGAACGTTCGGCCGCGCAAGGCGGTCTCTGATTGCGACACGGTTTCGCTCCGGAGGTATCGTGACGCGCTCGTCGAGCCGCGCATGGCGGCTCAAACCCTTGCTGATCGTCGTGCTGGCGGTCGCCGTCATCGCGGCGATCGGCTATGCCTACGCGTCGCCGTACATCGCGCTCGGCCGCCTGAAGTCGGCGATCGATGCGCGCGATGCGCAGGCCGTCAGCGAATACGTCGACTTTCCGTCGCTGCGGATCAGCCTGAAGCAGCAGGTCACCGAGGAATTGATGCGCCGGATCGACGCGGTGAAGAAGGACAACCCGTTCGCGGTACTCGGCGCGCTGATCGGTTCCGCGTTGATCGGGCCGCTCGTCGATGCGTATGCGACGCCGGAAGGCGTGGCCGCCCTGATGAGCGGTTTCCCGCCGAAAGGCAATCCCGGCGAGCGTCCGCCCGACTGGCAGGCGCAGCAGGCCGGCGGCGCTGCGCCGTCTGCACCCGGCGCGGCCGTGCCGCCGGCGAGCGCACCGGCTCCGGGCAGCGCGGTCGCATCGGCGCCGCCGCCGGCAGCATCCGCTCCAGCGGCGCCACCGGCGCAGCAGCAAACGCACGCCGGCTACCGCAATATTGACGAATTCGTCGTCACCTATCAGCGCACGGCCGACGGCACGCGCTATGCAGCGATCTTCCACCGCTTCGGCCTGTTCTCGTGGAAGCTGTCGGCGATCGATCTGCACGCGTAGCGCGCGTCGGCGCGCTGCCGCGGCAGCGTTGGCGACGTCGCCGCGATCGGCGCCTCGAGCGCCGATCGCGCTCATCACATCACTGGCCGCTCGCCGTCGCGGCTTCGCGCTCGCGTGCGATTTCGGCCTTCTGCTCTTCGGCCGACGAGCATGCAACCAGAATGCTGCAGTTCACGCGATCGAGCAGTTGCGTATTGCCCGACCCCATCCACCATCTCGATAGTCCGCTGCGGCATCGGTGTCCGACGACGACGAGATCGACTTTCAGCTCGCCGGCGAGGTTCGCGATTTCGTCGATCGGATAACCGAACGCGAAATGGCCCTCTGCCTGCACGCCGCGCTCGCGCAGCCAGTTCACGCCTTCCTGCAGGATTTCACGTGCGGTTTCCTCGAAGCGGCCGCATGCGACGTCGGTCAGCAAGCCGGCACTTTGCGCGATGCTCGAACGCATGTCGACGACCGACAGCAGATGCGTTTCGGCCTTCAGGTCCAACGCGAGATTGGCACCGCATCGCAGCGCCTTGCGCCCCTCGAGCGTTCCGTCGTAGCACAGCAGAATCTTGTTGTAGCTAGCCATGAGACCTCCCTATCGCGACAACGAGCCCTACACATTCATCATGGTGCGCCGCAATCCGGCGCGCAAGGGATGGAAAACGCTGACGCGCCGCATGCGGCGCGTGCGCAATGATGCGGTGCACGATGATCGCGGCCCTGCACGATGCCGGCGCATACGCGCTGAACGAACGCAAGCGATGCACTAGAATGGCCCGTCGTGCCGCGGTTTCGCTGCACGCGAACGCGCATCGCCACGCTTGCTTCGATCATGCCCGATCTGACCGGCGTTGTCCCGATCCGTTCGCGGCATCCGCGCGCACCGCTGCTCGCCGTCACAACGATAACGCCGCCATGTCCGTCGCACCCATCGATTTCCGGAACGTCGAAAAGCGCTATGGCGACAAGCTCGTCGTCAACGATCTGTCCTTCCACGTGCAGGCCGGCGAGTGCTACGGGCTGCTCGGCCCGAACGGCGCGGGCAAGACCACGACACTGAAGATGCTGCTCGGCCTCGCGTATCCCGACGCCGGCGCAATCTCGCTGTGCGGCGAACCGGTGCCGTCGCGTGCGCGGCATGCACGGCGGCGCGTCGGTGTCGTGCCGCAGTTCGACAATCTCGATCCCGACTTCACGGTTCGCGAGAACCTGCTCGTGTTCAGCCGCTATTTCGGCATGTCGGCGCACGCGGCGCGCGCGCTCGTGCAGCCGCTGCTCGAATTCGCCAAACTCGAGAACAAGGCCGATGCGAAGGTCGGCGAGCTGTCCGGCGGCATGAAGCGGCGGCTCACGCTCGCACGCGCGCTCGTCAACGATCCCGACGTCCTGGTGCTCGACGAACCGACGACGGGCCTCGACCCGCAGGCACGCCACCTGATGTGGGAACGGCTGCGCTCGCTGCTCGCGCGCGGCAAGACGATCCTGATCACGACGCACTTCATGGAAGAAGCCGAACGTCTGTGCGATCGGCTGTGCGTGATCGAGGAAGGCCGCAAGATTGCCGAGGGTGCGCCGCATGCGCTGATCGCGTCCGAGATCGGCTGCGACGTGATCGAGATCTACGGGCCCGACCCGATCGCGCTGCGCGATGAAGTCGCGCCGCTCGCGCAGCGCACCGAGATCAGCGGCGAGACGCTGTTCTGCTACGTCAGCGATCCGGAACCGCTGTGCGCGCGGATCAAGGGCCGCGCCGGGTTGCGCTATCTGCATCGTCCGGCCAATCTGGAGGACGTGTTCCTGCGGCTGACCGGCCGCGACATGCAGGACTGACCGACATGGACGTACGTAACTATCCGGACTCCGCTGCGCCGCACGCGACGCCTGCGCGCGAATCGCGCTTCGCGCTCGCGATGCCGGCGAACGCGACCAACTGGATCGCGGTCTGGCGCCGCAACTACCTGGTCTGGCGCAAGCTCGCACTCGCGTCGATGTTCGGCAATCTGGCCGACCCGATGATCTATCTGTTCGGGCTCGGTTTCGGGCTCGGCCTGATGCTCGGCCACGTCGACGGCGTGTCGTACATCGCGTTTCTCGCAGCCGGCACGGTCGGCTCGAGCGTGATGATGTCGGCGAGCTTCGAATCGATGTATTCGGGTTTTTCGCGGATGCACGTGCAACGCACGTGGGAAGCGATCATGCACACGCCGCTCGCGCTCGGCGACGTCGTGCTCGGCGAAATCGTCTGGGGTGCCAGCAAGGCGATGCTGTCGGGCGCCGCGATCATGCTCGTCGCGGGCCTGCTCGGCTATGCGCGGTTTCCGTCGATGCTCGCCGCACTGCCGGTGATCGCGCTGGCGGGGCTCGCGTTCGCGAGCGTCGCGATGGTCGTCACGGCGCTCGCGCCGTCGTACGACTTCTTCATGTTCTATCAGACGCTCGTGCTGACGCCGATGCTGCTGCTCTCGGGCGTCTTCTTCCCGATCACGCAGCTGCCGCAGCTCGCGCAGCATGCGGCGCAGGCGCTGCCGCTCGCCAATGCCGTCGAGTTGATTCGGCCGGCGATGCTCGGCCGGCCCGCGACGGACATCGGCCTGCACGTCGCGATCCTCGCCGCCTATGCGGTGGGCGGCTTCCTGCTGTGCGCGTGGCTGTTCCGGCGCCGGCTGATGCGCTGACGCCCGGCGCGCGCAGCGCCGCCCCTGCGCCCGACAACGTCACTCGTCGTCGTCGCTCCACGGAATCTCGACGTCGGTCAGGAATGCGACGGTCGCGAGTGGGCCGCCTTCATGACGGCCGAGCTTGCCGTCCGCGCGATGCCATTCGACGCGGAACTGCGTGCCCGGATCGTCGGCGATCAGATAGACCGTGCGCAGCTCTTCCGGATCGGCATCGGCGACCGGCCCGTCGAACGACACGAGCATCTTCTGCGGCCATACGCCGTTGACGGGATCGTAGATGCGATCGCCCTGCGGAATGTCGATGCTCGCCTCGACGCCGATCGTCGCGGACGCCTCGACGATCATCGTGCCGAGCGCGTTCAGCACGGCCGTCGCACGCGCGGAATTGGCCTGGCGGATCGCGAGATCGCCCCGCGTCAGCGCCTTTTCGAGTCGAGGATGAATCTTCGGTTGGGTCATGCGTTTTCCTGTTTGCTACTTGTAAAGGGCACCGCGCGGATCGGCGGCGGTGCCGGATGAATACGGCGCGCACACGGGCCGCGCGCGGCCGATGTGCGTCGGCCTCAGAATCCGAACGCGATCGCGAGCAGCCCGCTCGCGATCCCGAACACGACGACGAGGCTCGCGACGATCGCCAGCATATAGGGCTTGAACGACCGTGCGAGCATCGCGAGCGACGGCACGCTGATCGGCGGCAGCGTCATCAGCAGCGCCGCAGCGGGCCCGACGCCCATCCCGAGCGACAGCATCGCCTGGATGATCGGCACTTCGCCGGCCGTCGGAATCACGAACAGCGCGCCGGCCACCGCGAACGCGACGATCCAGCCGAGATGATTGCCGATGTCCGGCCCGATGTGCGGAAACAGCCACGCACGCGCGGCGCCGAGCAGCAGCACGAGCACGACGTATTCGGGCACGAGCCGCACCGCCATCCGCGCGAGCAGCTTGATCCAGCGCACGAACGCGTTGCCGGCCGCGGCCTGCTCGGCCGCCAGCGCCGCGAGTTGCGCGTCGTCGATGCTGCGATCCTCCGGCCGCGCGATGCGGTTCAGCAGATAGCCGATGCCGAACACCATCGCGATGCCCAGCACGAGCCGCAGCGCGCTCCAGTGCCAGCCGAGCACGAAGCCCATGAACACCAGCGCGGCCGGGTTCAGCACCGTATTGCCGAGCCAGAACGCGACGGCGCCGCCCGGCGACGCGTGGCGCGCGCGCAAGCCCGCGACGACCGGCGCCGCGCAGCACGTGCACATCATGCCCGGCAGCGACAGCAGGCCGCCGGCCGCGACGCTGCCGAAGCCGGTGCGGCCGAGCACGCGCGCGACCCAGTGCGCGGGCAGCAGCGCCTGCACGGCTGAGCCGAGCAGCAGGCCGAGCACCATCGCCTGCCAGATCGCCTTGCCGTACGCCCACGCGTAGTCGAGCGCGGCCTTCAACGACGGCTCGGGCGCCGACGCCGCCGTGCCCATCAGGATCGACTGGCCGATCGAATGATGTTCGGCGGCGATGAACGCCTTGTTGTAGTACGGAAACCATTTGACGTAGAACAGTCCTGCGACCGCGATCAGCAGGAAGGTCATCCAGCCGAGCGCCGGAACGGGTTGCGTGCGTGTGGTCGTCATCGTGAGGTGGTCGGATGGTCGTGAGCGGTAATCGGCGCCGCGGCGGACGCCGACGCGTAGGCCGGCGACGCGGGCAAGCCCGCCTGCGCGAGCTGCTCGAGCAGCGTGCGCGCCTGGTCCGGCACGTCGGCGGCATTCGGGCGGAACGCGAACGTCAGCGCGCGGTTCGGCTTGTCGTACGACGCGCGATACGTGCGCGCGTATGCGGGATCGTAATGCCGGTCGATCAGCGTGCCGAACAGTTCCGCGCGCCGGTCGGCCTCGAGCAGCGCGCGCCAGCGCGCCACCTCTTCGCGGCTGTGCAGCCCGATGAGCCGGTCGAGCTGCGCGCCGAACGCGGCGCGATCGTCGAACAGGTGGCCGTAATCGTCGAGCAGGAACGCGATGCGCTCGTCGCGCGCGGCTTCGACCTGCACCCAGGGCCCCGCGTGAAACGCGTCGAGCAGCGCGATCGGCAGCTGCACGAGCCCGATCTTGCGGCTTTCCGATTCGACGAACACCGGCCAGGCCGGATCGTAGCGTCGCAGCGTTTCGACAAGCCCCGAATCGAACGCCTTCTGCGACGGCTGCGGCACGCCCGGCAGCGCGCCGAGCAGCGAGCCGCGGTGGCACGCGAGCGCTTCGAGATCGAGCGTCTGCGCGCCCGCGCCGCGCAGCGCGTTCAGCAGCCGCGTCTTGCCGCAGCCGGTGTGGCCGACGAGCGCGATGTAGCGAAAGCGCGTCGGCAGCGTGTCGAGCGTCGCGCAGACCGAACGGCGGTACGCCTTGTAGCCGCCGTCGAGCTGACGCGCCTGCCAGCCGATCAGGTTGAACCAGGTCGTCATCGAGCCCGAGCGCTTGCCGCCGCGCCAGCAGTAGATCAGCGGCCGCCAGTTGCGCGGACGATCGGCAAACGTCGTGTCGAGATGGCGCGCGATGTTGCGCGCGACGATCGCCGCGCCGACGCGCGTCGCCTCGTACGGCGACACCTGCCGATACATCGTGCCGACGAGCACGCGCTCCTCGTTGCTGAGCACGGGCGCGTTCAGCGCGCCGGGGATATGGTCCTCGGCGAATTCGAGCGGCGTGCGCACGTCGATGATCTCGTCGAACTCGGCGGCGCGATCGAGGGTGACAATCAGGTTCTTCAATTTGGCGTCGAAACGGGTCGGTGCGGCTCGGCGAGCCGCACGGGCGCAGGAAGGCGGACCTGCAATTATCTCACGCGCGGGCGCCGCGAGCCGCGCGCCGCGTTCGGCGGCACCGACGCGGCCTTCATCGCGTCGATCAGATGATCGCGAAACGCGCGCACCGACGCCGGCAGATCGCGCCCCGCCATCGTCTGTACCTGGATGCTGCGTTCGCGCAACTGCGGGTTCGTGACCGGCACGACGACGAAGCCGTCGGCGTCGCAGCGGTCGCGCACCGACAGCAGCCCGGAGAACATCACCGCGCCCGTACGTTGCGCGTAGCGGTACATCGCGGCCGTGTTGTTGCTCGTGAGTTCCGGCTCGAGCATCAGGCCGTCCAGCGCGCATGCGATGTCGATCAGCTGGCGCACCGTCGTGCCCGCTTCGGGCAACACGTGCGGATGACGCGCGACGTCGGCGAGCGATACGGCCTCGCGCGCCGCGAGCGGATGATCGCGGCGCAGCAGCGCGAAGATCGGCGCGCGCTCCGTATGCTCGACGCGCACGCCCTTTTCCGGCGCGAGGCTGAAAGTCAGCGCGATGTCGGCGTCGCCCTCGCGCACGCGCCGCGTCGCATCGGCCGGCGACACGACCCACACCGAAAAATCGACGCCCGGATGGCGCGCCTTGAACGTTGCCAGCGCGCCGGGCAGGAAGTCGATCGCGAACCCTTCCGAGCAGGCGATCTTCAACAGACTGCCGTGCAGCGCATCGAGCCCGCCGATCTCCTTCATCACGTGTTCGGCTTCGAGCAGGCTGCGCTGCGCGAAGCCGAGCAGCCGCTCGCCCGCCTCCGACAGCGCCATGCCGCGCGGCCGCCGCTCGAACAGCGGCGCGCCGAGCTCGCTTTCGAGCTTCGCGATCTGCCGGCTGATCGCCGATACGGCGACATGCAGCCGCGCCGACGCGTCGCTGATCGAGCCCGTACGCGCGACTTCGACGAAATACCGCAGTGCCAGGCCATGCAGAAAAGCCGCCATCGTTCTGTCTCCGTGCCGCGAGCGGCCGTCCTGCTTTGCCTTTTCGGCAAAGAAAGCTTCGAAATTCGATCATTGTGACAAAAAAAACGGCTTTCTAGAATCGATCGCACTTCATGCCGGCGGCGCGGCCCGCGCACCGTTCGGCACCTTCCGAGGAGACACGTCTTGACCCGTACCGCTGCCGTTCAGCATGCGCTGAACCAGTTCGAATCCGGCGCGCTGTTCGCGACGCTGAGCCGCCGCGTCGGCCTGCGCACCGAAAGCCAGGAGCGCGGCGCCGATGCCGCGCTGCGCGCGTATCTGACCGACGAGATCGCGCCCGAAGCCGCGCGCCTCGGCTTTTCGACGCGCATCGTCGACAACCCCGTCGACGGCGGCGGCCCGTTCCTGCTGGCGTCGCGCCACGAGGACGACGCGTTGCCGACCGTGCTGATCTACGGCCACGGCGACGTCGTGCGCGGCTACGACGCGCAATGGCGCGCGCCGCTGTCGCCGTGGACGCTGCACGCCGACGGCGATCGCTGGTACGGACGCGGCACCGCCGACAACAAGGGGCAGCACACGATCAACCTCGCCGCGCTCGCGAGCGTGCTGCACGCGCGCGGCGGCCGTCTCGGCTTCAACGCGAAGCTGCTGATCGAGATGGGCGAGGAAACCGGCTCGCCCGGCCTCGACGCGCTGTGCCGCCGCGAGCGCGACGCACTGGCGGCCGACGTGCTGATCGCATCGGACGGCCCGCGCGTTACCGCCGAACGGCCGACGGTGTTCCTCGGCTCGCGCGGCGCGGTGAACTTCCGGCTCGGCCTGCGGGCGCGCGACGGCGCCCATCACTCCGGGAACTGGGGCGGACTGCTGCGCAATCCCGCGATCGTGCTCGCGCATGCGCTCGCCAGTCTCGTCGATGCACGCGGGGCGATCCGCGTCGCGGGGCTGCGCCCGCCGCCGATTCCGGCCGCCGTGCGCGACGCGCTCGCCGATCTGTCGGTGGGCGGCGGCCCCGGCGACCCGGCGCTCGACGCCGGCTGGGGCGAGCCGGGGCTGTCGGCGCCCGAACGCGTATTCGGCTGGAACACGCTCGAGATCCTCGCGTTCAAGGCCGGCAACCCCGAGCATCCGGTCAACGCGATTCCGCCGGCCGCCTATGCGCACTGCCAGCTGCGCTTCGTCGTCGGTACCGACTGGCAGGCGCTGCATGCGCATCTGCGCGCACATCTCGATGCGCACGGCTTTGCGGACGTCGACATCGATGTCGAGCGCGGTGCGCCTGCGACGCGCCTGTCGCCCGACGATCCGTGGGTGCAGTGGGCCGTCGCGTCGCTCGGGCGCACGACCGGCAAGAAGCCGGCGATCCTGCCGAATCTCGGCGGCACGCTGCCGAACGAGGTGTTCGCCGACACGCTCGGCTTGCCGACGCTCTGGGTGCCGCACTCGTATCCCGCCTGCTCGCAGCATGCGCCCGACGAGCATCTGCTCGCGAGCGTCGCGCGCGAGGGGCTGCAGATGATGGCCGGCCTTTTCTGGGATCTCGGCGACGCCGCGCCGCATCCGCGCCGCACGGCGTCGACATCGGCGTCTGCCGCGGCCGGCATCGCTGCGTAACGCGTGCTGCATCCTTCCACGGAGCCCCATCCACGATGAATACGACCACGCTGACCACGCAGGACGCCGCACGCCCCAACGCGGCGCAGATCCGGCGCATCATTTTCGCGGCGTCGATCGGCAACGCGCTCGAATGGTTCGACCTGATCGTCTACGGCTTTTTCGCGGTGACGATCGCGAAGCTGTTCTTCCCCGCGACGAGCGAAGCGACGTCGCTGCTGCTCACGCTCGGCACGTTCGGGCTGTCCTATCTGATCCGGCCGATCGGCGGCTTCGTGCTCGGCGCGTATGCGGATCGCGCGGGCCGCAAGGCGTCGCTGCTGCTGTCGATCGCGATGATGATGGGCGGCACGCTGCTGATCGCCGCGATGCCGACCTACGCGTCGATCGGCATTCTCGCGCCGCTCGGGATCATGCTGTCGCGGCTGATGCAGGGCTTTTCCGCCGGCGGCGAATTCGCGAGTTCGACCGCGTTTCTCGTCGAGCATGCGCCGCAGCGGCGCGGCTTCATGTCGAGTTGGCAGTTCGCGAGCCAGGGCCTCGCGACGCTGCTCGCCTCGGGGTTCGGCGCCCTGCTGACGTCCACGCTGACGCCCGCGCAACTCGAAAGCTGGGGCTGGCGCGTGCCGTTCCTGTTCGGCCTCGCCATCGGCCCGGTCGGGCTCTACATCCGGCGCTACGTCGACGAAGGCGTCGAGTTCCGCACGCAGGCGCGTGCCGAAGCGCCGGTGCGCGAACTGTTCACGCACTACAAGATGCGATTGCTGCTCGCGATCGGCGCGCTCGTGATCTCGACCGCGATCAACTACATGGTGCTGTACATGCCGACGTACGCGATCAAGCAGCTCGGACTGCCGGCGTCGACCGGATTCGCGGCGACGCTCGCGACCGGCTTCGTGCTGACGCTCGTCACGCCGCTCGTCGGGCACCTGTCCGATCGCACCGGACGGATCCGCGTCATGACGACCGCGGCGCTGCTGATGCTGCTGACGGTCTGGCCGACGTTCGCATGGCTCACGCGGCACGCGTCGTTTGCGACGATGCTCGCGGCGCTCATCTGGATCGGCGCGTTGAAGGCGATGTATTGCGGTGCGCTGCCCGCGCTGATGGCGGAACTGTTTCCCGCGCAGACGCGCGCGACGGGCCTGGCCGTCAGCTACAACACGGGCGTCACGCTGTTCGGCGGCTTCGCGCCGTTCGTCATCACCTGGCTGATCAGCGCGACCGGCAACCGGCTGTCGCCTGCGCTGTATCTGATCGGATGCGCGCTCCTCAGTCTCGTCGCGCTGTTCGTCGCGCGCACACGGCTGCGGATGCAATAGCGGAAACGGCAGCGCGATGCGCTGCCGATGGAAAGCGGCCCGCACCGGCATCGCGCCGCGCGGGCCGCACGCCGTTTACGGCGCCGGATTCGGCTGCTGCTCGTGCAGCGCGTCGATCTCCGCGAGAATCTCGTCGGACAGCTTCACGTCGATGCTGCCGATGTTCTCCTTCAGCTGGTCGAGCGACGTCGCGCCGATCAGATTGCTGCGCACGAACGGACGGCTGTTCACGAACGCGAGCGCGAGCTGCGCGGGCGACAGGCCGTGCCGCTTCGCGAGCGCAACGTAGCGCGACGTTGCCGCGACGGCCTGCGGCTTGCTGTAGCGCTGGAAGCGTTCGAACAGCGTGATGCGCGCACCGGCCGGACGCGCGCCGTTCTCGTACTTGCCGGACAGCCAGCCGAACGCGAGCGGCGAATAGGCGAGCAGGCCGACACCCTCGCGGTGCGTGAATTCCGACAAGCCGTTCTCGAACGTGCGGTTCAGCAGGCTATACGGATTCTGGATGCTCGCGATGCGCGGCAGCCCGAGCTTCTCGGCCGCGCGCAGGAATTGCGCGACGCCCCACGGCGTTTCGTTCGACACGCCGATCGCGCGCACCTTGCCGGCCTTCACGAATTCGGCGAGTACCGCGAGCGTTTCTTCGATCGGCACCGTATACGCGTCGTCGATCCACGGATACGCGGAGCGGCCGAACGTCGTCGTGCTGCGATCGGGCCAATGGAGCTGATAGAGATCGACGTAGTCGGTCTGGAGCCGCTTCAGGCTGCCGTCGAGCGCCTCGGTCAGGTTCTTGCGGTCGAACTGGTTGCCCTCGCCGCGAATATGCCGCGGGTTGTGCGGTTGCCGTGCCGGCCCCGCGATCTTCGTCGCGAGCACGATCCGGTCGCGCTGCGCGCGATGCTGCGCGAGCCACGTGCCGATGTACTGTTCGGTGCGCCCCTGCGTATCGGGCTTCGGCGGCACCGGATACATCTCCGCGGCGTCGATCAGCGTGACGCCATGGTCGAGCGCGTAATCGATCTGCTCGTGCGCATCGCGCTCCGAATTCTGCTCGCCCCACGTCATCGTGCCGAGACCGATCAGGCTCACCTCGATGCCCGAATCGCCGAGTGTGCGGTATTCCATGCTGTTCCTGTCGCGTCGGTGGAAAGCAGGAACGCTATCACATTGAAACGAACGCTTCAGACGCGCGCCGCGGCAGCTTACATTGCGCCTTCGATAGGCGCGCGACGCTTACTGCGGCCGCTGGATGAAACACGTCGCGGACGCATGCGCGACGATCTTGTCGTCCGGCGTCTTCAGCGTGCCTTCGGCGACGCCGAGCGAGCGCGACAGATGAATCACGCGCCCTTCCGCGATCAGATCGACGTTGCGCGGCACCGGCCGCAGCATCTTCACGTGGAGATCGATCGTCCCGTAACCGACGCCCGCCTCGAGCATCGAATGCACGGCGCAACCGGTGACCGAATCGAGCACCGTCGCGGCAAAGCCGCCATGCACGCCGCCGAGCGGATTCAGATGCCGATCGTCCGCGCGCGCCGACATCCGGATGTAGCCCAGTTCCACCTCGAGCGGCCGCATCGGCATCGTTTCGGAAATCGACGCGAGCGGCGCATCGCCCGCCGCCGCAGCGCGCAACAGTTCGATTCCGGACAGGGAAAGCGGATTCATCGGGCGTCTCCTGATTGAACGCGCGTCGCCGCGCGTGTAAGTTCCAAATTGGAACTGATTATTGACAGGTACGTCGGCGATGTCAATCGGTGGCGCGTGCGGTGCGCTTGAACGCGCACTCTATAATCGCCCGCTGTTTCGCTGAACTGCGCAGGAGATACGACGATGAAATGGGACGACATCGGCACGCTGAACTGTTCAGTCGCGCGCACGCTCGCCGTGCTCGGCGATCGCTGGACGATGCTGATCCTGCGCAACGCGTTTCTCGGTTGTCGTCGCTTCGATGCATTCCAGGCGCAGCTCGGCCTCACGCGACACGTGCTTGCCGATCGGCTCGCACGGCTCGTCGACGAAGGCGTGCTCGCCAAACGCGCGTATCAGGAGCGGCCGCCGCGTTTCGAATATCGGCTGACCGAAAAAGGCCGCGACCTCTACCCGGCGCTGCTCGCACTGCTCGCCTGGGGCGACCGCTGGAAGGACGACGGCCACGGGCCGCCATTGCAGTTGCGCCATCGTCGGTGTGGACAGCTGATGCATGCGGTTGCCGTCTGTTCGGCATGCGGCGAGCCGCTCGATCCACGCGACGTGACGCCGGAACCCGGGCCGGGATGGGTCGCGCCTGAGTCGGGCGAGGCGCGCGACGCGTGACGTTGCGCGTTTCGTTGACTGAACATCGCGTGCGGCGCGTTGCGTCGTCACGTCGCGCGCTCGTCGGGACGCTCGCGATTCGTTGACGAAGCATCGCGCGGCGCGCTCCATCATCACATCGCACGTTCGCCGGGACGCACGCGATTCGTGTCGTGATTTGTGGTTCGTTCGTGGTTCGTTCGTCATTTGCTCGCCGCGTGACGTGACGTCACGTCACGTGCATCGCAATGCCGATCGCCGCGTCGAAACATCCGCGTGCAAGTCGACGCGCGCCGATGCTGCCGGCATACATCGACACGCGCTGCCAGCCGCGTGCCTCCGTGGCCACCGTATCGCGCCCGTGAGCGTGTATGCCTGCCATTACGCCCGCGCACAATGCCCGTCGTGCAATCTGAAACGTGGCCGTCGCGACGCGTCTGCGTTACACTCACGGCCCGCTGTCTCGAAATTGTCCGCTGTCGCCGATGTTGTCGCGCAATCGCCTCGCCGCCACCTGTCTCGCTGCCTCCCTGCTCGTCACGCCTTACGCTGCCTTCGGCAAGACGCACAACGAATCGCTGCTGCAGCAGGCGATCGACTTCGTGTCGCGACTGCTGCCGACGCCGACCCACGAAGCACCCGCCACGCAGGTCGTCGAATCGGCGTTCTCGCCGGACGGCGGCGCCGAAGCGCTCGTGCTGAAGGCGATCGGCGCAGCGCGCAGCTCGATCCGCGTCGCCGCGTATTCGTTCACCTCGCCTGCGGTGACGCGCGCACTGCTCGACGCGAAACGACGCGGCGTAAACGTCGCGGTCGTCGTCGACGACAAGGGCAATCGCGCGAAGAACAGCAAGCAGGCGCTGAACCTGCTCGTCAATGCCGGCATCCCGACGCGCACGATCGATACGTATGCGATCCACCACGACAAGTACCTCGTGATCGACGCCGAACACGTCGAGACGGGCTCGTTCAATTACAGCGCGTCGGCGGCGAGCCGCAATTCGGAGAACGTCGTCGTGGTGTGGAACAACCCGCAGCTCGCGTCGCGCTATCTCACGCACTGGCAAAGCCGCTTCGATCAAGGCACGCCGTACCGCTCCACCTACTGAACCTCACGTACGGCCCGTTCGTTGCCCGGCGATCCGGCTGTCGCGTCACGAGAGCGGCCATGTCGTCGATGATCGACGAATGCGCTACCACCGACAAGTCGGCCGAACGGCCCGTGCAATGCGTGCGCGTGCGTGCCGGCGCTCAACGCGCGGCCAGCCGCGCGGTCGGTGCGTCGCCGCGACTGCCGAGCGCACAATCGTGCGCGTGCGCATTGCTGGTCGGCCGCGCCGCCGCGACCGGCCCGTTGGCCGGCAGCGCGCTGCGCAGGCATGCGGTGCTGGTCGTCACGGCGCCCTGCACCATGGGATAGAGAAGGAACAGCGCAAACGCGAGATAACCGGCGTAAACGAAACGGATCATAGGGGCGGCACATGAACGAATGGTCTCGTCCTGTTTACGGCACGGCATCGCGCGGCTTGAGGCGGCGCGATCGTATCGGCTTGTGGACGGCACGCGAACGACGCCGGTTCGGCGAATCGCGCGCGTGCCGCACGGCGACCCTGCATCGGCCGCCGTGCCGCGGCTCTCGCCGCGCGATGCATCAACTACCGCACGGCGGCGCGTTCTTCATCGCTTCCTCGATCTGCTCCGGCGTCAGATCGCGCTGATGCGTCGCGATCGACCAGCGATGCCCGCACGGATCCTCGACCTGGCCGTAGCGGTCGCCCCAGAACATGTCGGTGGCCGGCATCGTCAGCGTCGCGCCGGCCGCAACGGCCTGCGCGATTGCCGCATCGACGTCCGGCACGTAGAGATGCAGGCAGACCGCCGTTCCCTTCAGCGCCTTCGGCCCGAGCGCATGATGCTCGGGCATTTCATCCATCAGCATCAGCTTCGAATCGCCGATCGCCAGACACGCATGCGCGAGCCTGCCGTCTGGCGCGGCCAGGCGAGTCACTTCGGTCGCGTTGAATGCACGCTTGTAGAACTCGATCGCGTCGGCGGCGTTCGCGCAGATCAGATGCGGCGTCAGCGTACGCATCCCTTCGGGGATCGGTTTGACGGACGTGGACATGGGTGTCGCTCCTTCAATCGGTTGTCGTATCGGATAACGGGGCGCGCGATGCGCATGCCTCCGATGCCACGACGAACGAGCGGTCCGCGGATCGACATGTCGTCCGGAATTTTTTGGTAATTCCTACCCAGACCGGACCGGAGTTATGCTGGTCCGACGA
>NZ_JBQYLP010000075.1:0-26749 GCF_052683555.1 Burkholderia sp. BC1 | reverse complement strand
GAAGGCGGCCGTACCGTCGGCGCTGGCGTCGTCGCAAAGATCATCGAGTAAATTCGGCGATCCGCGGCTCCCCACGGGGGCCGCGATTCCACGGTAAGCAGTCGTACCGTCCGAAACCGGGCGTCCAGTTCCGCTGGCGCCCGGTTTCGTTTTTGGCCGAGTGGCGGCGCGGTATCGACAAACGCGCACCACGGCTCGACAAAATCGTGTAGAATCGCGGGCTTAGCAGTGGAAGTACCGTCCCGGGACATCGTGCCTCGCACCCCGCAGGTGCGCTGTCTTGCGTTCTTTTAGTGTCCGGCGATGCAATATCGCCTCGCTCTTTTCAAGGAATCGTCATGCAGCAACAGAAAATCCGCATTCGCCTGAAGGCTTTCGACTATCGCCTGATCGATCAATCGGCTGCCGAGATCGTCGATACCGCGAAGCGGACTGGTGCAATCGTCCGTGGCCCGGTGCCGCTGCCGACGCGCATCCAGCGTTTTGACATCCTGCGTTCGCCGCACGTCAACAAGACGTCGCGCGACCAGCTCGAGATCCGTACCCACCAGCGTCTGATGGACATCGTCGACCCGACCGACAAGACGGTCGACGCGCTGATGAAGCTCGACCTGCCGGCTGGCGTCGACGTGGAAATCAAGCTGCAGTAAGGCTTTCGGCGCCTTCCGGGGTTCCGGAGGGTGCTAAGTCTTTGATTGCTTGCAGAAAACGGGAAGCCTTGCTACAATGCTAGGCTTTTCGCGCATTCGCGTAAAAAAGTCGGGTCTTGCGTACCCGGCATTTTGTAAATCAGCCCCGACCAATCGCAGTCGGGAATGGAGAAAACGATGAGCCTTGGACTCGTAGGTCGCAAGGTTGGCATGACCCGTATCTTCACGGCTGAAGGGGATTCGATTCCCGTCACCGTGGTGGACGTGTCGGACAACCGCGTGACGCAGATCAAGACTGTTGAAACCGACGGCTACACGGCCGTTCAGGTTGCATTCGGCTCCCGCCGCGCATCGCGCGTGACGAAGCCGCTGGCAGGTCATCTCGCCAAAGCCGGCGTTGAAGCCGGTGAAATCCTCAAGGAATTCCGCATCGATGCGGCCAAGGCAGCCGAGCTGTCGAATGGCGCCATCGTTGGCCCGGATCTGTTCGAAGTGGGCCAGAAGGTCGACGTGCAAGGCGTGTCGATCGGTAAGGGCTACGCCGGTACCATCAAGCGTTACAACTTCGGTTCGGGCCGTGCTTCCCACGGTAACTCGCGCTCGCACAACGTGCCGGGCTCGATCGGTATGGCGCAGGATCCGGGTCGCGTGTTCCCGGGTAAGCGCATGACGGGTCACATGGGTGACGTGACGGTGACGGTGCAAAACCTCGAAATCGCTCGTATCGACGCAGAGCGCAAGCTGCTGCTCGTCAAGGGCGCGATTCCGGGTGCGAAGGGCGGCAAGGTTTTCGTGACGCCGGCCGTGAAGACCAAGGGGGCGAAATAATGGAACTCAAGCTCCTGAACGAAAATGGTCAGGAAGGTGCAGTGGTCAACGCATCGGACGTCGTGTTCGGTCGTGACTACAACGAAGCGCTGATCCACCAGATCGTCGTCGCTTACCAGGCGAACGCTCGCCAGGGTAACCGCGCGCAGAAGGACCGCGAGCAGGTCAAGCACACGACCAAGAAGCCGTGGCGTCAGAAGGGTACGGGCCGCGCTCGTGCCGGTATGTCGTCGAGCCCGCTGTGGCGTGGCGGTGGTCGTATCTTCCCGAACTCGCCGGAAGAAAACTTCTCGCACAAGGTCAACAAGAAGATGCATCGCGCAGGTCTCTGCTCGATCTTCTCGCAGCTGGCCCGCGAAGGCCGTCTGTCGGTCGTCGAGGACATCGTTCTCGAAGCGCCGAAGACCAAGCTGCTGGCCGACAAGTTCAAGGCCATGGGTCTCGATTCCGTGTTGATCATCACCGGCACGGTCGACGAAAACCTGTACCTGGCTTCGCGCAACCTGCCGCACGTGGCAGTTGTCGAGCCGCGCTACGCTGACCCGCTGTCGCTGATCTACTTCAAGAAAGTGCTGGTCACGAAGGCTGCGGTCGCCCAGATCGAGGAGTTGCTGTCATGAGCGAGATTCGCAAGAACGATCATCGTTTGATGCAGGTCCTGCTCGCACCGGTGATTTCCGAAAAGGCGACGCTGGTTGCCGACAAGAACGAGCAAGTCGTGTTCGAAGTCGCACCGGATGCCACGAAGCAGGAAGTGAAGGCGGCTGTCGAGCTGCTGTTCAAGGTTGAAGTTGATTCCGTCAACGTGCTGGTTCAGAAGGGCAAGCAAAAGCGCTTCGGCCGTTCGATGGGCCGCCGCAAGGACGTGAAGAAGGCATACGTGTGCCTGAAGCCCGGCCAGGAAATCAACTTCGAAGCGGAGGCCAAGTAATCATGGCAATCGTGAAAGTTAAACCGACCTCGCCGGGCCGCCGCGCGATGGTCAAGGTGGTCAACAAGGACCTGCACAAGGGCAAGCCGCACGCGGCACTGCTCGACACGCAGAGCTCCAAGGCTGGCCGCAACAACAACGGTCGCATCACGACGCGTCACCAGGGCGGTGGTCACAAGCACCACTACCGCGTGATCGATTTCCGTCGCACGAAGGACGGTATTCCGGCGAAGGTCGAGCGTCTCGAGTACGACCCGAACCGCAGCGCGAACATCGCGCTGGTGCTGTACGCCGACGGCGAGCGCCGCTACATCATCGCGCCGAAGGGCGTGACGGTTGGCCAGCAGCTCATGTCGGGTTCGGAAGCGCCGATCCGTGCAGGCAACACGCTGCCGATCCGCAACATTCCGGTCGGTACGACGATCCACTGCATCGAGATGCTGCCGGGCAAGGGCGCGCAAATGGCGCGTTCGGCCGGTACGTCGGCCATGCTGCTCGCACGCGAAGGCGTGTACGCGCAGGTCCGTCTGCGTTCGGGCGAAATCCGCCGCGTGCACATCGAGTGCCGTGCGACGATCGGTGAAGTCGGCAACGAAGAGCACAGCCTGCGCCAAATCGGCAAGGCCGGTGCGAACCGCTGGCGCGGTATCCGCCCGACGGTGCGTGGCGTGGCAATGAACCCGATCGACCACCCGCACGGTGGTGGTGAAGGCCGTACCGCTGCGGGCCGCGACCCGGTGAGCCCGTGGGGCACGCCGACGAAGGGCTTCCGTACGCGTCGCAACAAGCGCACGACGACGATGATCGTCCAGCGCCGTCACAAGCGTTAAGGAGTAGGCAATGGCACGTTCTGTTAAAAAAGGTCCGTTCTGCGACGCCCATTTGCTGAAGAAAGTTGAGGCGGCTGCAGCTTCGCGCGACAAGAAGCCGATCAAGACCTGGTCGCGTCGCTCGACGATCCTCCCGGATTTCATCGGCCTGACGATCGCCGTTCACAACGGCCGTCAACACGTTCCGGTGTACATCTCGGAAAACATGGTCGGCCACAAGCTTGGCGAGTTCGCACTGACCCGTACGTTCAAGGGTCACGCGGCCGACAAGAAGGCCAAGAAATAAGGGGCTATCAAGATGGAAGTGAAAGCAATTCATCGCGGTGCCCGCATCTCGGCGCAAAAGACGCGCCTTGTGGCTGACCAGATCCGCGGTTTGCCGGTCGACAAGGCGCTGAACGTTCTGACGTTCTCGCCGAAGAAAGCGGCTGGCATCGTGAAGAAGGTCGTGCTGTCGGCGATCGCGAATGCGGAGCACAACGAAGGCGCCGATATCGACGAGCTGAAGATCAAGAGCATCTACGTCGACAAGGCTGCATCGCTCAAGCGTTTCACCGCGCGCGCCAAGGGCCGCGGTAACCGCATCGAGAAGCAATCCTGTCACATCACTGTGACGGTCGGGAATTAAGGAGCCATACGATGGGACAGAAAATTCATCCGACTGGCTTCCGCCTGGCTGTCAGCCGCAATTGGGCTTCGCGTTGGTACGCGAACAACAACAATTTCGCGGCGATGCTGCAGGAAGACATCGGTGTTCGTGAGTATCTGAAGAAGAAGCTGAAGAACGCTTCGGTCGGTCGCGTCGTCATCGAGCGTCCGGCAAAGAACGCGCGCATCACGATTTTCAGCTCGCGTCCGGGCGTCGTCATCGGCAAGAAGGGTGAGGATATCGAACTGCTGAAGACGGAACTGCAACGCCGCATGGGCGTTCCGGTTCACGTCAACATCGAAGAGATCCGCAAGCCGGAAACCGATGCGCAGCTGATCGCCGACTCCATCACGCAGCAGCTCGAGCGCCGGATCATGTTCCGTCGCGCGATGAAGCGTGCGATGCAGAACGCGATGCGTCTGGGTGCCCAGGGCATCAAGATCATGAGCGCAGGCCGTCTGAACGGTATCGAAATCGCGCGTACGGAGTGGTATCGCGAAGGTCGCGTGCCGCTGCATACGCTGCGTGCCGATATCGACTACGCGACTTCGGAAGCGAAGACGACCTACGGGATCATCGGCGTCAAGGTGTGGGTGTACAAGGGCGATACCCTTGGCCGCAACGACGCGCCGGTGGTGGAAGAAGTAGCCGAAGACAAGCGTCCGCGTCGCAATGCGCGTCCGGGCGACCGTCGTCCGCGCCGTGACGGCGAAGGCGGCGCTCCGGGTGCTCGTCGTGGCGCACCGCGCCGTGGCGCCGGCAAGCCGGAAGACGGCAAGACTGGAGAATAACGATGCTGCAACCGAAACGCAGGAAGTATCGCAAAGAGCAGAAGGGTCGTAACACCGGCAAGGCGACGCGCGGCAACGCGGTGTCGTTCGGTGAATTCGGCCTGAAGGCGATCGGTCGCGGCCGTTTGACCGCGCGTCAAATCGAAGCGGCGCGTCGTGCCATGACGCGTCACATCAAGCGTGGCGGCCGCATCTGGATTCGCATTTTCCCGGACAAGCCGATTTCGCAGAAGCCGGCCGAAGTACGTATGGGTAACGGTAAGGGTAACCCGGAGTACTACGTCGCCGAGATTCAGCCGGGCAAGATGCTGTACGAAATGGACGGCGTATCCGAAGAACTGGCGCGTGAGGCGTTCCGTCTGGCTGCAGCGAAGCTGCCGATCCAGACCACGTTTATCGTTCGCCAGCTCGGCGCCTAAGGAGAAAACATGAAGGCTTCCGAACTTCTCCAGAAAGACCAGGCCGCGCTCAACAAAGAGCTGGCGGACCTGCTGAAGGCGCAATTCGGCCTGCGCATGCAACTCGCGACCCAGCAGCTCACGAACACGAGCCAGCTGAAGAAGGTTCGTCGCGACATCGCACGTGTGCGGACCGTCATGACTCAGAAGGCGAACCAGAAATGAACGATAGCGTGAAAACCTCGCTGAAGCGGACGCTGATCGGTCGGGTCGTCAGCAACAAGATGGACAAGACCGTCACCGTGCTGGTCGAGCACCGCGTCAAGCACCCGATCTACGGCAAGTATGTCGTGCGTTCGAAGAAGTACCACGCGCACGATGAAGCGAACACCTACAACGAAGGCGATCTCGTCGAAATCCAGGAAACCCGTCCTGTTTCGAAGACGAAGGCCTGGGCGGTGGCGCGTCTCGTCGAGGCAGCCCGCGTTATCTAAGCGGGTCAGAGCAGTAGAGCAGTAACGGGCACTTCTCCACGAAGTGCTTGAAATCGCAAAGTTTTTGCTTGCGTGACCGGGATTATTTGTTATAATCCCGGTCTTCCCTCTTTATGGGAGCCCCGTCGCGGGCGAAGTTGGTGGGGGAAGCGGACAGGCGCCAGCCTGCTCCGAAAGATTCACCGAATTGCGATGGCGGGTTTCGTTTGCCGTCGCTGCTGTTCCAACCCAAGCAGCCGATCGGCTGACGGGACCAAGACTGACCGTATGCATCATGGTGGTGCATCCGGATTAAGTTGGGAAAGACAAACCATGATCCAGACCGAATCTCGGCTTGAAGTAGCCGACAACACGGGTGCGCGTGAAGTCATGTGCATCAAGGTGCTCGGCGGCTCGAAGCGTCGTTATGCCAGCATTGGCGACATCATCAAGGTGAGCGTCAAAGAGGCAACGCCGCGCGGGCGTGTGAAGAAAGGCGAAATCTACAACGCCGTGGTGGTCCGCACCGCCAAGGGCGTGCGCCGTCAAGACGGCTCGCTGATCAAGTTCGACGGCAACGCCGCTGTGCTTTTGAATAACAAGCTCGAGCCGATCGGCACCCGCATTTTCGGGCCGGTGACGCGTGAGCTGCGTAGCGAACGATTCATGAAGATCGTCTCGCTGGCGCCGGAAGTGCTGTAAGGAGTCGCGATGAACAAGATTCGCAAGGGTGACGAAGTCATCGTCATCGCAGGCAAGGACAAGGGCAAGCGCGGTGTCGTGCTGGCAGTCGCCGCCGACCGCGTGACGGTTGAAGGTATCAACCTCGTCAAGAAGCACGTGAAGCCGAACCCGATGAAGGGTACGACGGGTGGTGTGGAAGCGAAGACGATGCCCCTCCACATTTCGAACGTCGCGGTTGTCGACGCGAACGGCAAGGCGTCGCGTGTCGGCATCAAGGTCGAGGAAGGCAAGAAGGTTCGCTTCCTGAAGACGACCGGTGCCGTACTGAGCGCCTGACGCAGCGGAGTAAAAAATGGCTCGTTTGCAAGAGTTTTACAAAGAAAAGGTTGTGCCCGGCCTGATCGAGAAGTTCGGTTACAAGTCGGTCATGGAAGTGCCGCGCATCACCAAGATCACGCTGAACATGGGTCTTGGCGAAGCCGTCGCGGACAAGAAGATCATCGAGAACGCCGTTGGCGACCTCACGAAGATCGCCGGCCAGAAGCCGGTCGTCACGAAGGCTCGCAAGGCAATCGCAGGTTTCAAGATCCGCCAGGGTTACCCGATCGGCGCGATGGTGACGCTGCGTGGCCGCGCGATGTACGAATTCCTCGACCGTCTGGTGACGGTTGCGCTGCCGCGCGTGCGTGACTTCCGCGGCGTGTCGGGTCGTGCATTCGATGGCCGTGGCAACTACAACATCGGTGTGAAAGAGCAGATCATTTTCCCCGAAATCGATTACGACAAGATCGACGCGCTGCGTGGGCTGAACATCAGCATCACGACGACCGCGAAGACCGACGACGAAGCAAAGGCGCTGCTCGCCAGCTTCAAGTTCCCGTTCAGAAACTGAGGTTACCGTGGCTAAACTGGCACTGATCGAACGTGAAAAGAAGCGCGCCCGCCTGGTCGCGAAGTTCGCAGCAAAGCGCGAAGCGCTGAAGGCGATCATCGAAGACCAAAGCAAGTCGGAAGAAGAGCGCTACGAAGCACGCCTTGAGCTGCAGCAACTGCCCCGCAACGCAAACCCGACCCGCCAGCGCAACCGCTGCGCGATCACGGGCCGTCCGCGTGGCACGTTCCGCAAATTCGGCCTCGCGCGCAACAAGATTCGTGAAATCGCATTCCGTGGCGAGATTCCTGGCCTGACCAAGGCGAGCTGGTAATAGGAGAAACGTAAATGAGCATGAGTGATCCTATCGCCGATATGCTGACTCGCATCCGCAACGCGCAGATGGTCGAGAAGGTATCGGTCGCGATGCCCTCGTCGAAGGTCAAGGTTGCAATCGCACAAGTCCTGAAGGACGAAGGTTATATCGACGATTTCGCGGTGAAGACCGAAGGCGCGAAGGCTGAGCTGAACATCGCGCTGAAGTACTACGCGGGCCGTCCGGTGATCGAGCGCCTCGAGCGCGTGTCGAAGCCGGGTCTGCGCGTGTACCGCGGCCGTAACGAGATTCCGCAGGTCATGAATGGCCTCGGTGTGGCTATCGTGTCGACGCCGAAGGGCGTGATGACCGACCGCAAGGCGCGCGCAACGGGCGTCGGCGGCGAAGTCATCTGCTACGTCGCTTAAAGCCGAGGAGAGAGAAACATGTCTCGAGTAGGTAAGAGCCCGATCGCGCTGCAAGGCGCGGAAGTCAAGCTGGCCGACGGCGTCATCACCGTCAAGGGCCCGCTGGGCACGATCACGCAAGCGGTGAACCCGCTCGTGAAGGTGGCGAACAACGACGGCACGCTGAACCTGGCGCCGGCCGACGAAAGCCGCGAAGCAAATGCACTGTCGGGCACGATGCGCGCGATCATCGCGAATGCCGTGCACGGCGTGACCAAGGGTTTCGAGCGCAAGCTGACGCTGGTTGGCGTCGGCTACCGTGCGCAAGCGCAAGGCGACAAGCTGAACCTGTCGCTGGGTTTCTCGCACCCGGTGGTGCACCAGATGCCGGAAGGCGTCAAGGCTGAAACCCCGACGCAAACCGAAATCGTGATCAAGGGGATCGACAAGCAGAAAGTCGGCCAAGTGGCTGCGGAAGTCCGCGGCTACCGTCCGCCTGAGCCCTACAAGGGCAAGGGCGTGCGCTATGCCGACGAGGTTGTGATCCTCAAAGAAACGAAGAAGAAGTAAGGGTGCGCAATCATGGATAAGACTCAATCTCGCCTGCGCCGCGCTCGCCAGACGCGTATCAAGATCGCTGAGCTGCAGGTCGCGCGTCTCGCCGTGCATCGCACGAACACGCACATCTACGCTCAGGTGTTCTCGCCGTGCGGCACCAAGGTGCTCGCTAGCGCGTCGACGCTGGAAGCTGAAGTGCGCGCCGAGCTCGCAGACAAGTCGGGCAAGGGTGGCAACGTCGCCGCCGCGACGCTGATCGGCAAGCGTATTGCCGAGAAGGCCAAGGCCGCCGGCATCGAATCCGTCGCCTTCGACCGCTCGGGCTTCCGCTACCACGGCCGCGTGAAGGCGCTGGCTGAGGCAGCTCGTGAAGCTGGGCTCAAGTTCTAAGGAAGGAATTCGTCATGGCAAAGATGCAAGCGAAAGTTCAGGCTGACGAGCGCGACGACGGCCTTCGCGAAAAGATGATTTCGGTCAACCGCGTGACCAAGGTCGTGAAGGGTGGCCGTATTCTCGGCTTCGCCGCACTGACCGTGGTCGGCGACGGTGATGGCCGCGTCGGTATGGGCAAGGGCAAGGCGAAGGAAGTGCCGGTCGCTGTCCAGAAGGCGATGGAGCAGGCTCGCCGCAACATGTTCAAGGTGCCGCTGAAGAACGGCACGCTGCAGCACGAAGTGCACGGCAAGCACGGCGCATCGACGGTTCTCCTCGCTCCGGCGAAGGACGGTACCGGCGTGATCGCCGGCGGCCCGATGCGCGCCGTGTTCGACGTGATGGGCGTTCAGAACGTCGTGGCCAAGAGCCACGGTTCGACGAACCCGTACAACCTCGTGCGTGCGACGCTGGACGGCCTGCGCAAGCAGTCGACCCCGGCAGACATCGCGGCGAAGCGCGGCAAGTCCGTCGAAGAAATTTTGGGCTAAGCCCGGGTGGTCACCATGTCTGAAAAAACTGTCAAGGTTCAGCTCGTCAAGAGCCTGATCGGGACCCGCGAATCGCACCGCGCGACCGTGCGTGGCCTGGGCCTGCGCCGACTCAACTCGGTCAGCGAGCTTCAGGACACGCCGGCGGTCCGCGGCATGATCAACAAGGTCTCGTACCTCGTTAAGGTCATCGCGTAAGCGGCCCTACGGATCAAGGAGTTGATATGGAATTGAATAACCTGAAGCCGGCCGCTGGCGCCAAGCACGCCAAGCGTCGCGTCGGCCGCGGCATCGGTTCGGGCCTCGGCAAGACGGCTGGCCGTGGTCACAAGGGTCAGAAATCGCGTTCGGGCGGCTTCCACAAGGTCGGCTTCGAAGGCGGTCAGATGCCGCTGCAACGTCGTCTGCCGAAGCGCGGCTTCACGTCGCTGACGAAGGAATTCGTCGGTGAAGTGCGCCTGGGCGACCTCGAGAAGCTGCCGGTCGATGAAATCGATCTGCTCGCACTGAAGCAAGCCGGCCTGGTCGGCGAGCTGACGAAGAGCGCGAAGATCATCGCCACGGGCGAACTGAAGCGCAAGATCGTCGTGAAGGGTCTCGGCGCCACGAAGAGTGCGCGCGCTGCGATCGAAGCGGCTGGCGGTTCGTTCGCCGAGTGACACGCGTAGCGCGTCGTCACTTGCATTCATCGGAGAAGGTACTTGGCTAACAGCCCGAGTCTTGCAAAACCCGGTCGAAGCACGGCGAAATTCGGCGATCTGCGCCGGCGAGCGATGTTCCTGCTCCTGGCGCTGATCGTCTATCGCATCGGCGCGCACATCCCCGTGCCGGGCATCGATCCGGATCAACTGGCGAAGCTGTTCCAGAGTCAGGCGGGCGGCATCCTGGGCATGTTCAACATGTTCTCGGGCGGCGCGCTGTCGCGTTTCACGATCTTCGCGCTGGGTATCATGCCGTACATCTCGGCGTCGATCATCATGCAGCTGTTGGCGATCGTGTCGCCGCAGCTCGAGGCGCTGAAGAAGGAAGGGCAGGCAGGGCAACGGAAGATCACGCAGTACACGCGGTATTTCACCGTGGTGCTCGCGACCTTCCAGGCGTTCGGTATCGCGGCTGCGCTGGAAAACCAGCCGGGCCTCGTGATCGATCCCGGCATGCTGTTCCGGCTGACGACGGTCGTGACGCTGGTCACCGGTACGATGTTCCTGATGTGGCTCGGCGAGCAGATCACCGAGCGCGGTCTGGGCAACGGTATCTCGATCATCATCTTCGGCGGGATTGCAGCAGGGTTCCCGAATGCCGTGGGCGGTCTGTTCGAGCTGGTGCGCACGGGTTCGATGAGCATCATTTCGGCGATCATCATCGTCGTTCTGATTGCCGCGGTGACTTACCTGGTCGTGTTCATCGAACGCGGTCAGCGCAAGATCCTCGTGAACTACGCGAAGCGTCAGGTCGGCAACAAGATCTACGGCGGGCAGTCGTCGCACCTGCCGCTGAAGCTGAACATGTCGGGCGTGATTCCGCCGATCTTCGCGTCGTCGATCATCCTGTTCCCGGCCACGATTCTCGGCTGGTTCAGCACGGGTCAACCGTCGGGGAGCTGGATCTCCAACACGTTGCATAACGTGGCGGAGGCGCTGAAGCCGGGCCAGCCGGTCTATGTGCTGCTGTACACGCTGGCGATCGTGTTTTTCTGCTTCTTCTACACCGCACTGGTGTTCAACAGCAGGGAAACCGCGGACAACCTGAAGAAGAGCGGCGCGTTCGTGCCGGGCATCCGTCCGGGCGACCAGACCGCGCGATATATCGACCGCATCCTCACGCGTCTGACGCTGGCCGGTGCGATCTACATCGTCTTCGTGTGTCTGCTGCCGGAATTTCTGGTGCTGCGCTGGAACGTGCCGTTTTATTTTGGTGGAACGTCGCTGCTGATCATTGTCGTCGTCACGATGGACTTCATGGCGCAGGTGCAGTCGTACGTTATGTCGCAACAGTATGAGTCGCTGCTCAAGAAGGCCAACTTCAAGGGCGGCAACATCCCAATGCGTTAAAAGGACTATGGCCAAAGACGATGTAATCCAGATGCAGGGTGAGGTGATCGAAAACCTCCCGAATGCGACCTTCCGCGTGAAGCTGGAAAACGGCCATGTCGTGTTGGGGCATATCTCCGGAAAGATGCGGATGCACTACATCCGCATCCTGCCGGGCGACAAGGTGACGGTTGAATTGACGCCTTACGATCTGTCTCGTGCGCGGATCGTGTTCCGGGCGAAGTGATTTGAAAAAAAGGGTATTATCATGAAAGTGATGGCATCGGTTAAGCGCATTTGCCGCAATTGCAAGATCATCAAGCGCAAAGGCGTCGTTCGCGTGATCTGCAGCTCGGATCCGCGCCACAAGCAGCGCCAAGGCTGACCGCGCGTTTGTTTGCGCTTTTTGTTTGAGGAAAAACAATGGCTCGTATCGCAGGGGTTAACATCCCGAATCACCAGCATACCGAGATCGGCCTGACGGCAATCTTCGGTATCGGCCGCACCCGTTCGCGCAGCATCTGCGTGGCAGCTGGCGTCGATTTTTCGAAGAAGGTCAAGGATCTGACCGACGCAGACTTGGAAAAGCTGCGTGAAGAAGTGGGCAAGTTTGTCGTCGAAGGCGATCTGCGCCGTGAAGTGACGATGAACATCAAGCGCCTGATGGATCTCGGTTGCTACCGTGGCGTTCGTCATCGCAAGGGCCTGCCGATGCGCGGTCAGCGTACGCGTACGAACGCACGTACCCGCAAGGGTCCGCGTCGTGCAGCGCAAGCGCTGAAGAAGTAAGCGGAACTGACAGTTACAGGAAAACGTAATGGCTAAGGCTTCGAACACCGCGGCGCAACGCGTTCGCAAGAAGGTTAAGAAGAACGTCGCTGAAGGCGTGGTTCACGTTCACGCGTCGTTCAACAACACGATCATCACGATCACCGATCGCCAAGGCAACGCACTGGCATGGGCGACGTCGGGCGGTCAGGGCTTCAAGGGCTCGCGCAAATCGACGCCGTTCGCTGCTCAGGTCGCAGCCGAGTCGGCTGGCCGCGTCGCGATGGAATACGGCGTGAAGAATCTGGAAGTGCGGATCAAGGGTCCGGGCCCGGGTCGCGAGTCGGCAGTGCGCGCACTGCACGGCCTCGGCATCAAGATCACCGCGATTTCGGACGTCACCCCGATTCCGCACAACGGTTGCCGTCCGCCGAAGCGTCGTCGTATCTAAGGATGTGCTGGCACGTTCGTGCTGGCGCATTGCCTGTCGCCGCGTCGCGTCGACGGGCGTTGCTTTTTTGATTGACTAAGCCCACCGTTCGCCCCAAAGGGAGCGGACTAGCGCGGATTCCGATCCGCGTGACCGATTGATAAAAGGAATGCAAAGTGGCACGTTATATCGGCCCTAAAGCCAAGCTGTCCCGCCGTGAAGGCACCGACCTGTTCCTGAAGAGCGCGCGTCGCTCGCTCGCCGACAAGTGCAAGCTCGACAGCAAGCCGGGTCAGCACGGCCGTACCTCGGGCGCACGTACGTCCGACTACGGCACGCAGCTGCGTGAAAAGCAAAAGGTCAAGCGTATCTACGGCGTGCTGGAACGTCAGTTCCGCCGCTACTTCGCCGAAGCCGACCGCCGCAAGGGCAACACGGGTGAAAACCTGCTGCAACTGCTCGAATCGCGCCTCGACAACGTCGTGTATCGCATGGGCTTCGGCTCGACCCGCGCTGAAGCGCGTCAGCTCGTCAGCCACAAGTCGATCACGGTGAACGGCATCGTCGCGAACGTGCCGTCGCAGCAAGTGAAGGCAGGCGACGTCATCGCGATCCGCGAAAAGGCGAAGAAGCAGGCACGTATCATCGAAGCGCTGTCGCTGGCCGAGCAAGGCGGCATGCCGAGCTGGGTTGCAGTCGATGCGAAGAAGTTCGAAGGTACGTTCAAGCAAGTGCCGGAACGCGCCGACATCGGCGGCGACATCAACGAAAGCCTGATCGTCGAATTGTATTCGCGTTAATCCGATTGACGGCCGAGGTACCCCGATTGCGTGCAGCAAGGGGTGACCTCGGCTGTTTATTTTCAGGGTGTTACCGGTCAGCCTTATCGGTGTAACGAGCCGAGGGTATTGAAAAGGAAAACCTATGCAAACCAGTTTGTTGAAACCCAAGATCATCGCCGTGGAATCGCTGGGCGAGAACCATGCGAAGGTGGTCATGGAGCCGTTCGAGCGCGGCTACGGCCACACCTTGGGCAATGCGCTCCGTCGCGTGCTGCTGTCGTCGATGGTCGGTTATGCGCCGACGGAAGTCACGATCGCGGGCGTGGTGCACGAGTATTCGACGCTCGATGGTGTGCAAGAGGACGTCGTCAACCTGCTGCTGAACCTGAAGGGCGTGGTGTTCAAGCTGCACAACCGCGACGAAGTGACGGTGACCCTGCGCAAGGAAGGTGAGGGCGTCGTCACCGCCGGCGATATCGAGCTGGCGCACGATTGCGAAGTCATCAACCCGGATCACGTGATCGCGCATCTGTCGAAGGGCGGCAAGCTCGACGTGCAGATCAAGGTCGAGAAGGGTCGCGGCTACGTGCCGGGCAACGTTCGTCGCTATGGCGAAGACACGGCCAAGATCATCGGCCGCATCGTGCTCGACGCATCGTTCTCGCCGGTTCGCCGCGTGAGCTACGCAGTCGAAAGCGCGCGTGTCGAGCAGCGTACCGACCTCGACAAGCTCGTGATGAACATCGAAACGACCGGCGTGATCACGCCGGAAGAGGCGATCCGTCAATCGGCGCGCATCCTCGTCGACCAGCTGTCCGTGTTCGCGGCGCTGGAAGGCACGGAAACCGCTGCCGAGGCACCGTCGCGCGCACCGCAGATCGATCCGATCCTGCTGCGTCCGGTGGACGATCTCGAGCTGACGGTCCGTTCCGCGAACTGCCTGAAGGCCGAGAACATCTACTACATCGGCGATCTGATCCAGCGCACGGAAAACGAGCTGCTGAAGACGCCGAACCTCGGTCGCAAGTCGCTGAACGAGATCAAGGAAGTGCTCGCCTCGCGCGGCCTGACGCTGGGCATGAAACTCGAGAACTGGCCGCCGGCTGGTCTCGACAAGTAAGCGCGGTAGTTGCTGAAGCTGGCAAAGATGCGGATTTTCCTTTAAAATCCGCATCTTGCTTTTTTTCGTTACCGGCCCGTGCGCCCGTTCGGGGTGCGATAGAAGAGCTGGATCAAAACTTTGAATCAAGGAAACTGAAATGCGCCATCGTCATGGTCTGCGGAAACTGAACCGCACGAGCAGCCACCGTCTGGCTATGCTCCGCAACATGTCCAACTCGCTGATCGAGCACGAAGTCATCAAGACGACGCTGCCGAAGGCGAAGGAACTCCGTAAAGTCGTCGAGCCGCTGATCACGCTCGGCAAGAAGCCGTCGCTCGCGAACCGTCGCCTGGCGTTCAACCGCCTGCGCGATCGCGATTCGGTCGCGAAGCTGTTCGACGTGCTCGGTCCGCGTTTCGCGAATCGTCCGGGCGGCTACCTGCGTATCCTGAAGTTCGGCTTCCGCGTCGGCGACAACGCACCGATGGCACTGGTCGAACTGCTGGATCGTCCGGAAGTCGACGAAACGGAAAACGTGCAAGAAGCGGAATAAGCTTCAGTACGAAGCAGTAACCGAAAGGGCTGAGCGATTGCTTGGCCCTTTTTGTTTTTCGGGCGCCCGCTGCGATCGATTGTCGCAGTGCGCCGCCGGCAGCCGCGCTCGCGCTGCGCTACGATACGGGGCGACAAGCGTGGGCCGCGGCGTGCGGCGAGTTGCCGTCGCCGGACGGGCGCCGGGCCCGCGAGCGAATCAGGAGGGCGCGAATGGTGGTAGTACTGATGCTGACGACGGTGCCGGATGCCGCGACGGCCGCGACGCTGGCCGACGGTGCGCTCGGTGCGCGGCTCGCCGCGTGCGTGTCGGAACTCGGCGCGATCAAGTCGCGCTATCACTGGCAGGGCAAGGTCGAAACCGCCGACGAGATCCAGCTGCTGTTCAAGACGAGCGCCGTTCGCGCGCTCGAACTGGAGCGATTTATCGTCGCGCATCATCCGTACGACACGCCCGAAATCCTGTCGTGGCAGGCGACCGCATCGGACGCCTACGGTCAGTGGGTGGCCGGCGAAACTCAACGTCTCTTTCATGTTTAACGGTATGGCGCTTCCCGTGCGCGCGCGTGCGCTGCAATTCTTTGCATTCCTGTTGTCGGTGCTGTGCATGCTGGGCGGCATGTCGATCGCACGCGCGGCCGACGATTTCCTCGATCCGGCGGTCGCGTTCAAGTTCAGCGCGAGCGAAGCGCCGGGGCAGGTCGACGTGCACTTCAAGGTCGCGGACGGCTACTACCTGTACCGCGAGCGATTCGCGTTCGCGGTGAAAAGCGGCCAGGCGACGCTCGGCGAGCCGCAACTGCCCGCTGGCCATGTGAAGTTCGACCAGACCTTCGGCAAGAACGTCGAGACGTATCGCGGCGACGTCGTGATCCACGTGCCGGTGAAGCAGGCGGCCGGGCCGTTCGAGCTCGCCGTCACGTCGCAGGGCTGCGCGGACGAAGGCATCTGCTATCCGCCCGCCGAACATGTCGTGAAGATCGACGGCGCCGCGCTCGGCACTGCGTCGAATGCGGCGCGCAATGCGACCGGCAATATGGCCGCGCAGGGCAGCTGGTTCGACAAGGTCACGAGCGCCGATTTCGCGCAGTCGCTGCTTGAAGGGCAGGGCTTCTTCACGATCGTTGCGTTGTACTTCGTCGCGGGCGTCGTGCTGAGCCTGCTGCCGTGTTCGTATCCGATGATCCCGATCGTGTCGGCGATCATCATCGGCCAGGGCACGCGCGCCACGCACGCACGCGGCTTCGCGCTGTCACTCACATACGTGGTCGGCATGGCGCTCGTCTATACGGTGCTCGGGATCGCCGCGGCGCTGATCGGTCAGAGCCTCGGCGCATGGCTGCAGAACCCGTGGGTGCTCGGCGCATTCGCCGTGCTGCTGACGGCATTTGCGGTATCGCTGATCTCCGGCAAGGACATCGCGTTGCCGCAGCGCTGGCAGAACGGTGCGGCCGAAGCGTCCGGCGCGCGTCAGGGCGGCCACTTCGCGGCGGTCGCGGCGATGGGCGCGCTGTCGGCGCTCGTCGTCGGCGCCTGCATGACGGCGCCGCTGTTCGCGGTCCTCGCATTCATCGCGCATACGGGCAACGCATGGCTCGGCGGCGCCGCGCTGTTCGCAATGGGGATGGGGCTCGGCGTGCCGCTGCTCGTCGTCGGCGTCGGCGCCGGTACGCTGCTGCCGCGCGCAGGCGCGTGGATGGATGGCGTGAAGGTGTTCTTCGGGATCGTGTTGCTCGCGGCCGCGTTGTGGATCGTATGGCCGGTGCTCGGCGGCGGATTGAAGATGATGCTGGCCGCGCTGTGGCTGCTCGTCGCCGCAGCGGCGCTCGGGCTGTTCACGCCGAATGCGGGTGCCGCCTCGATCTGGCGCCGGCTCGCGCGCGGCCTCGGCGCGGCGCTCGCGATCTGGGCCGCGACGCTGCTCGTCGGCCTCGCCGCCGGTTCGACCGATCCGGTGAAGCCGCTCGCGGTGCTCGCGTCGCGCGCGGCGGCGCCCGGCGGCGATGCAGCGGCGGCCGCCGCGCACGAGGGGCCGGCATTCGCGGCAGTGCGCTCGAGTGGCGAGCTCGATGCGCAGCTGAAGACGTCCGCGCAGCCGGTGATGCTCGACTTCTACGCCGACTGGTGCGTGAGCTGCAAGGAGATGGAGCACTTGACGTTTACCGACGCGCGCGTGCAGGCGCGGCTCGCGCAGCTCCATCTCGTGCGCGCGGACGTGACCGCCAACAATGCGGACGATCAGGCGCTGCTCAAGCGCTTCGGCCTGTTCGGGCCGCCGGGCATCATCTTCTTCGATCGCAACGGCAAGGAAGTCGCGCGCGTGGTCGGCTATCAGGCCGCGGAGACGTTCCTGCGCAGCCTCGATCGCGCGGCCGTGCCGACCGTATAACGCACGAACCGCACGCGAGGCGACGTCGCCGCGCAATCGAGCGCGCACAAAAAACGGCGGAACACCGAAGTGTTCCGCCGTTTCGTTTTGCAGCCGCGCAGGCGCGCGGATCAGCGTTGCGCTTTCAGCAGACGCGCGGCGTCGAGCGCGAAGTACGTGAGCACGCCGTCGGCGCCCGCGCGCTTGAACGCGAGCAGCGATTCGAGCACGACCTTGTCGTGGTCGAGCCAGCCGTTCATCGCGGCGGCCTTCAGCATCGCGTATTCGCCGCTCACCTGATACACGTAGGTCGGGAAGCGGAATTCGTCCTTCACGCGGCGCACGATGTCGAGATACGGCATGCCGGGCTTGACCATCACCATGTCCGCGCCTTCGTCGATGTCGAGGCGCACTTCTCGCAGCGCTTCGTCGCTGTTCGCGGGATCCATCTGGTAGGTCATCTTGTTACCCTTGCCGAGATTGGACGCCGAGCCGACCGCGTCGCGGAACGGGCCGTAGAACGCGGACGCGAACTTGGCCGAGTACGCCATGATGCGCGTATGGATATGCCCGTCGCTTTCGAGCATCTCGCGGATCGCGCCGATACGCCCATCCATCATGTCCGACGGCGCGACGATGTCGACGCCGGCTTCGGCCTGCGCGCGCGCCTGCTCGATCAGGATCTCGATCGTGTCGTCGTTGATCACGTAGCCGTTCTCGTCGAGCACGCCGTCCTGGCCGTGGCTCGTGTACGGATCGAGCGCGACGTCGGTCAGCACGCCGAGTTCGGGGAAGCGCTTCTTCAGTTCCCGCACCGCGCGCGGAATCAAGCCTTCGGGATTGCCCGCCTCGCGGCCGTCCGGCGTCTTCAGCGCCGGCTCGATCGCGGGGAACAGCGACAGCACCGGCACGCCGAGTTCGACGCATTGCTCGGCCACCTGCATCAGCAGATCGACCGATACGCGCTCGACGCCGGGCATCGACGGCACGGGCTGCCGCTCGTTCGTGCCTTCGACGACGAACACGGGGTAGATCAGATCGTCGGTGGTCAGGCGGTTTTCGCGCATCAGGCGCCGGGAGAAATCGTCGCGGCGCATCCGGCGCGGACGATGAAGCGGATGGAAACTCATGACGAATTGGCAGAAATCAGGGCAATAAGACCTTACGGAACCCTTAGGTCATTTTCGGGGGCGTTGGTATATGATAGCGATCGGGCGACGCGCGATGCGCGGCGCTCCCCGCTTCTCCTCCCTGAGCGGGTGCCTGTCGTTTTTCGATTAGGCTGTTTGACCCGCCGTTCGACGGCGGGTTTTTTTATGAGCCGTCCGAATCGCAGGCGCTCTCAGGTGCGCGCGGCCGATCCCGCCGCGCGTTGCCGTTCATTGTGCTACAGGCTCGTTTTTTTCGTCGGCGACGGACGGCCGCACCCAGCTCTCGATCAACGCATGCGCTTCGTCGAGGCCCGTGCGCTTGAGCGCCGAAAACAGCTGGACCGTCAGCTTGCCCTGGACACCCTGATCGCGATAGGCATCCAGCCCCTTTTGCGTGGTGCGCAGTGCGTTGATGCTTTCTTGCCGCGTCAATTTGTCGCACTTCGTCAGCAAGGTATGGATCGGCTTGCCGGTCGGCGCGAACCATTCGATCATCCGGCGATCGAGTTCGGTCAGCGGGCGGCGCGAGTCCATCATCAGGATCAGCCCGCAGAGCTGCGAGCGCGTCGCGAGATAGGTGGACAGCAGCATCTCCCAGTGCGCCTTCGCGGCACCGGGCACTTCCGCGTAGCCGTAGCCGGGCAGATCGACGAGATTCGCGACCGGTTCCGCGGCCGGCCCGACCGAGAAGTAGTTGATGTGCTGCGTGCGGCCGGGCGTTTTCGACGCGAATGCCAGCCGTTTCTGGTTGCACAGCACGTTGATCGCCGTCGACTTGCCGGCGTTCGAGCGGCCCGCGAATGCGATTTCCGGCTGCACCGTGGGCGGCAGATCGCGCAGGTGATTGACGGTCGTATAGAAGCGGGCTTGATGGAGCAGAAAGGCCATGGGAACCGGACGGACGGGCGGCGCGAGCCGCTTGGTGGAGGCGGGGTAGCCCCGATAGGCGCGGGGCTTTCAGCGCGATATTGTACAATACGGCGGATTTACCGAAGGCCCCGGGGCGCCTGCGTCGCACTTTTATGCGGCTTCTGCGGTAGACTGAACGCCGTCGTTTTTTGCAGAACCTCAAATTCCCACAAGACGAAACAGGGTGTGCGAATGAATCGACTGTGCAAGTCTCTGATGGTGCTTCAGGTTGCAGCAGGGTTCGTAGGTTTCGTAGCGGAGGCAAGCGCGGCAGATGCGGCCAAGCCGGATCTGGAGCGCGGCAAGGCGATCGCCGGGCAGGTATGCGCGTCGTGCCACGGCGCCGACGGCAACAGCGCCTCGGGCAATTTCCCGAAGCTCGCCGGTCAGCATCCCGAATATCTGGTCAAGCAGTTGAACGACTTCAAGGCGCAGCCGGGCGCGAAGGGGCCGGCGCGCAACAACGCGGTGATGGTCGGATTCGCGAGCGCGCTGAGTCCGGACGACATGCGCAACGTCGCCGCGTATTACGGATCGCAAGCGGCCAAGCCCGGCACCGCGCGCAACGCGGCCACCGTGGCGCTCGGCCAGAAGATCTATCGCGGCGGCATCGCGGACAAGGGCGTGCCCGCCTGCGCGAGTTGCCACGGGCCGACCGGGCAGGGCATTCCGGTTCAGTATCCGCGTCTGTCGGGACAATGGGCCGACTACACGGTGGCCCAGTTGACCGCGTTCCAGCAGGGTGCCGGCGCGCGGAACAACAACGAGGCGATGCATCAGATCGCATCGCGTCTGTCGGACAGCGAGATCAAGGCCGTCGCGGATTACATCGCCGGCCTGCATTGAGCGGTTCGATGCGAACGGAGTGACCGGGCGTCCGAAAGGCGGCCGGAGTCAGAACAAGAAAAGGGTGGGGCGCCGCGTCGTTGCGGCCGCCTTGCCCTTTTTTGTTGTCAGTCGGAGTTTGAATGAGCGTTACCACGTCGGGGTTGCAGTCGAAGTCGGGTCATGGTGCGTCGAAGCGCGCGGTCGAGCTGCTCAGCTCGATGCGCTTCGCGATCGCGCTGCTGGTCGTGCTGTCGATCGCGAGCATCATCGGCACCGTCCTCACCCAGGACGATCCTTATCCGAACTACGTGAACCAGTTCGGCCCGTTCTGGGCCGACATCTTCCGCGCGCTCGGCCTGTACAACGTGTACAGCGCGTGGTGGTTCATGCTGATCCTGATCTTCCTCGTCGTGTCGATCTCGCTGTGCGTGATCCGTAACGCGCCGAAGATGCTCGCCGACGCGAAGAGCTGGAAGGACAAGGTCCGCGAAGGCAGCCTGCGCGCGTTCCATCACAAGGCCGAGTATTCGGCGAGCGGCACGCGTGCGGCCGCGACGGCGACGCTCGCCGCGTTCGTTGCGAAGGCCGGCTACAAGCACGTCGTGCGCGAAACCGACGGCGCGACGCTGATCTCCGCGAAGCGCGGCGCGATGACGAAGTGGGGCTACATTTCCGCGCACCTCGCGATCGTCGTGATCTGTATCGGCGGGCTGCTCGACAGCAATCTGCCCATCAAATTCCAGATGTGGATGTTCGGCAAGAGCCCCGTCAACACGAGCGCGACGATCAGCGAGATTTCGGCCGATCACCGGCTGTCCGCGTCGAACCCGACGTTCCGCGGCTACGCGTGGGTGCCGGAGGGCCAGTTCGTTTCCACCGCGATCCTGAACCAGCCGAGCGGCTCGCTGATCCAGGATCTGCCGTTCTCGATCCAGCTGAACAAGTTCATCGTCGACTACTACTCGACCGGCATGCCGAAACTGTTCGCGAGCGACATCGTCGTGATCGATCGCGAGACGGGCCGCAAGATTCCGGCGCGCGTCGAGGTCAACAAGCCGTTCACGTACAAGGGCGTGTCGATCTATCAGTCGTCCTTCCAGGACGGCGGCTCGCAGATGCAGATGACTGCCTACCCGATGACGGGCGGCAGCGCGAAGCCGTTCGCGGTGCAGGGCACGATCGGCAGCTCGACGCCGCTGCAGATGCCCGGCGTCGACGGCGACACGATCGAGTTCGCCGATTTCCGCGCGATCAACGTCGAGAACATGGCGGACGCGAACGGCAAGCCGGACGTGCGCGGCGTCGCGAAGACCGCATCGCTGAAGGAGGCGTTCGACGAGCGGCTCGGCTCGGGCGCGAAGACGTCGAAGCCGATGCAGCTGCACAACATCGGGCCGTCGGTGCAGTACAAGATCCGCGGCAAGGACGGTCAGGCGCGCGAATTCAACAACTACATGCTGCCCGTCGACATGAACGGCGAGCGCGTGTTCCTCGCGGGCGTGCGCGCGAGCCCGAACGATCCGTTCCGCTACATGCGGATTCCGGCCGACGGTCAGGATTCTATCGGCGAATGGATGCGTCTGCGCGCGGCGCTCGAGGATCCGGCCGTGCGCGCGGAAGCAGCGGCGCGCTTTGCGCAGCGTTCGCTGCCGGGCACGGACGCGTCGCTGCGCGCGCGCCTGCAGGACAGCGCGCAGAAGGTGCTGACCCTTTTCGCGGCGAGCGACGACAGCGTCGGCCGCGGCGCGGACGGCCAGCCGATCGGCGGCTTCCAGGCCGTCGCGACGTTCATCGACCGTTCGGTGCCGAAAGCCGAGCAGGAGAAGGCCGCGAACCTGATGCTGCGCATGCTCGAAGGCTCGATGTGGGAGGTCTGGCAGATCGCGCGAGAGCGCGCCGGCGAGCCGGCCGCGCAGCAGGGCAACGACACGCTCCGCTTCGTGCAGAACGCGCTGAACGCGCTGTCCGACAGCTTTTTGTATGGCGCGCCCGTCTATCTGCAGCTCGACTCCTTCAAGCAGGTGCAAGCTTCGGTATTTCAGCTGACGCGCGCACCCGGCAAGAATCTGGTGTATCTTGGCAGCCTGCTGTTGGTCGCCGGCATCTTCGCGATGTTCTATGTGCGCGAGCGGCGTCTGTGGTTCTGGCTGAAGGACGCCGGCTCCGGCGTCGACGTGGTGATGGCGATGTCCACGGCCCGCAAGACCTTCGATTTCGAGAAAGAATTCGTGCAGACGCGCGATGCGGCGGGCGCCGCGTTGCACGCCGCACCGCGCGATGCCGCGCCGGCCGCTGCCGCTTCAGCCGCGCGTCCGCCCGTCGGCGGCGATTCCGATTCCGAGAATTCCACCCGGTAACATCATGGATCTCACTCAAGTCTCCTCTTCCCGTCCGGCGTCGGCCAAGGCGCCGGCTCCGGCCGCGTCGTTCGACGAGCGTCCGTTCCTCGCGCGCCTGTCGCCGCTCGACTGGCTGTTCGCCCTGGCGCTTGTCGTGGGCGCGGGCTATGCGCTCGTGCACTACAAGGCGCACATGGATTACTACGACAAGGCCGTGCTAATCGGCACCGTGCCGGCGCTCGTCGCGCTCGGCTGGCGGTGGAAGCCGGCCCGGCTGATGATGGCGTCGATCGCGGTGCTGTCGCTGCTGTCGATCCAGATCTATCAGGGCGATCTCGCGCGCGCCGATTCCGCGTTCTTCCTCAAGTACTTCCTGTCGAGCCAGTCGGCGATCCTGTGGATGAGCGCGCTGTTCGTGCTCGCGACGCTGTTCTACTGGATCGGCCTACTCGCGCGTTCGGCAACGGGATCGGCGATCGGCCAGAAGCTTACGTGGGTCGCGGTGCTGATGGGCTTCACGGGCCTGATGGTGCGCTGGTACGAGTCCTACCTGATCGGCGCCGACGTCGGGCATATCCCCGTGTCGAACCTGTACGAAGTGTTCGTGCTGTTCAGCCTGATCACCGCGCTGCTCTATCTCTATTACGAAGGGCACTACGGCACGCGTGCGCTCGGCGCGTTCGTGCTGCTGGTCATCAGCGCGGCGGTCGGCTTCCTGATGTGGTACTCGGTCGCGCGCGATGCGCAGCAGATCCAGCCGCTGGTGCCGGCGCTGCAGAGCTGGTGGATGAAGATCCACGTGCCGGCAAACTTCATCGGCTATGGCAGCTTCGCGCTGTCGGCGATGGTGTCGGTCGCCTATCTGATGAAGGAGCGCGGCGTGCTCGCCGACCGCCTGCCCACGCTCGAGGTGCTCGACGACGTGATGTACAAGTCGATCGCGGTCGGCTTCGCGTTCTTCACGATCGCGACGATCCTCGGCGCGCTGTGGGCGGCCGAAGCCTGGGGCGGCTACTGGAGCTGGGATCCGAAGGAAACGTGGGCGCTGATCGTGTGGCTGAACTACGCGGCGTGGCTGCACATGCGGTTGATGAAGGGGCTGCGCGGCGCGGTGGCCGCGTGGTGGGCGCTCACGGGCCTGCTCGTGACGACGTTCGCGTTCCTCGGCGTCAACATGTTCCTGTCCGGGCTGCATAGCTACGGCAAGCTGTAAGGGTTTCGACGCTCGTCAGACAAAAGACCGCCGGCGCACCGTGTGCCCGGCGGTTCTCTTTTGTAATGCGCGCGCGCAGCGCGTGCCGAACGGCGCCCGGCGGCGCCGGTCGAATGCGGATGAGGCGTGCGCCGGCGCGCGCAAAGGAGCAGCACGATGTGGATCAAACGTTCTTTCCGTCACCTGCTGACGGGCGACGATATCGCGCGCAGCGAGATCACGCCGCGCGCGCTGTTCGAGCATCGCCGGCGCGTGCTGCAGGCCGCCGGCGCCGCGGCCGCGGGCGGGCTGCTCGGCGGCAGCGGCGCGGCGTTCGCCGCGTACGCGTCGCCCGACGCGCGTGCGACGAAGCTTGCCGCGAAGACGAACGCAAAGTTCGTCGCGGCCGACAAGGTCACGCCGTTCAAGGACATCACCTCCTACAACAACTTCTACGAATTCGGCACCGACAAGGGCGATCCCGCGCAGAACGCCGGCACGCTGCGGCCGCGTCCGTGGCGCGTGAGCGTCGAGGGCGAGGTGCTGCATCCGAAGGTGTTCGACATCGACGAACTGCTGAAGCTCGCGCCGCTCGAGGAGCGCGTGTATCGGCTGCGCTGCGTCGAAGGATGGTCGATGGTGATTCCGTGGATCGGCGTGCCGCTGTCGGAGCTGATCAAGCGCGTGCAGCCGACCGGCAACGCGAAATACGTGCAGTTCGTCACGCTTGCCGATCCGTCGCAGATGCCGGGGTTGTCGACGCCGATGCTCGACTGGCCGTACTCGGAAGGGCTGCGGATGGACGAGGCGATGCATCCGCTGACGTTGCTGACGATGGGCGTCTACGGCCAGGTGCTGCCGAACCAGAACGGCGCGCCGGTGCGCGTCGTCGTGCCGTGGAAGTACGGCTTCAAGAGCGCGAAATCGCTCGTGAAGATCCGCTTCGTCGACAAGCAGCCGAAGACGAGCTGGAACACGTACGCGCCGAACGAATACGGGTTCTATTCGAACGTGAATCCGAACGTCGACCATCCGCGCTGGAGTCAGGCGACCGAGCGTCGTATCGGCGAAGACGGCTTTTTCACGCCGAAACGCAAGACGCTGATGTTCAACGGCTACGGCGATCTCGTCGCGTCGATGTATCAGGGCATGGACCTGAAGAAGAACTTTTGAGTGCACGGGTGCGACAGGACATGACGCCGACACCGCTTTCGTCTTCGCATGCCGCGCGCTCGCGCGTGGCGTCCGGCGCCGCGCGTACGGCCGTGCCGCGCTGGCTCGCTGCGGCCAAGGTGCTGGTTTTTGCGGCAGGCCTCTATCCGCTTGCGCGGCTCGTGCTGTTCGGGATGACCGATCGGCTCGGCGCCAATCCGATCGAATTCGTCACGCGCTCGACGGGCCTGTGGACGCTCGTGATGCTCTGCGCGACGCTCGCGATCACGCCGCTGCGGCGCGTGACGGGCGTGACCGCGCTGCTGCGCTTTCGCCGGATGATCGGCCTGTTCGCGTTCTTCTACGCGACGCTGCACTTCACGACCTACTTCTGGTTCGACAAGTGGTTCGACGTGGCCGCGATTCTGAAGGACGTCGGCAAGCGGCCGTTCATCACGGTCGGCTTCGCCGCGTTCGTGCTGCTGATCCCGCTTGCGGCGACGTCGCCGCGCGCGATGGTGCGCCGGCTCGGCCGGCACTGGGCGACGCTGCACCGCGCGATCTACGCGATCGCTGCGTTCGCGGTGCTGCACTTCTGGTGGATGCGGGCCGGCAAGCACGATCTCGCGCAGCCGAAACTCTATGCGGCGATCGTCGCGGCGCTGCTCGGCTGGCGGCTCATCGCGTGGGCCGTGCGGCGCTTGCATGCGGCGCGCGATGCGCAGAGAAACGAAAGGCGATGACGGAACGTCATCGCCTTCTGTAGCGAGCGAGCCGCGCGCGTGGCGGCGCGCAGACGCTTTTATTGCACGGACGTGCCCGAAGCGGCGGCCGGCGCTTTCGCGGTGCCGTCGGACAGCTCCGGCGACAGCGTCAGCGGTGTGCCGGACGAGTCGGGCGTGTCGGACGCGTTTTCGTCGGTCGGTGCGACGTCCGACGGCGGCGTGTCTTGCTGCTGGATCGGCTTCTGCGGCAGCGGCGGCACGGTAGGCAGATAGAGCGGGCCGCGTTGGCCGCAGCCGGCAAGAATCGCCAAAGCCGCTACAATCGCGCTCATCCGGAAAACGACTCGCATGATCGTCCCTGAACAATTGAACCGATAGAGTTTAGCATGTCCGATACCGAATACCTGACCCGTGCCGAGGCCGTGCTGGCGGCCGTCGAGCGTACCGTCGACGCCGCGAACGATGGCGATCACGACATCGATCTGGAACGCAACGGCAGCGTTCTGACGCTCACCTTCGAGAACGGCTCGAAGATCATCGTGAATCTGCAGCCGCCGATGAAGGAAGTGTGGATCGCCGCGAAGGCGGGCGGTTTCCACTATCGCTACGTCGACGGCGCATGGCGCGATACGCGCACCGGCACCGAGTTCTTCGCCGCGCTGAGCGAGTACGCGACGCAGCAGGCCGGGCTGCCGATCACGTTCACCGCGTGACGCGGTACGCGCCGGCGCCGCCGGTGCGTGCGTGCATCGCCGGATAAGAAAAAAGCGCCCCGCGGGTGAACTGACCCCGCAAAGTTGGACGGTTAAACACTAGGCGCCCAAGGGCTGAGTTCTGTATTGCACGGGACTCAGCCCTTTCAATTTGAGCTTGATGCGTTCGTGGTTGTAGTAGTGGATGTAGTGGTCCAGCGTGTCGCGCAATTGCTCTACACAAGTGAAACAATGCCCGTTGTAGCACTCAGACTTGAGCGTGCCGAAGAAGCTTTCCATCGCGGCGTTGTCCAGGCAATTGCCCTTGCGCGACATGCTCTGGGTCAGCTTGCGCTTCTTCAGTTCCCAGCGATACGCCGGCATCCGGTATTGCCAGCCTTGATCCGAATGCAATAACGG
>NZ_JBQYLP010000074.1:0-27630 GCF_052683555.1 Burkholderia sp. BC1 | reverse complement strand
CTCGTGGGCTCGGAGATGTGTATAAGAGACAGCAAGTAGACGGCACGCGTTTTCCGTTTTCATGCGGCCGCCTTCGGGCGGCCGTATGCGTTTGGGCGGCGCGGCGTCCGCGCATCCGAAAGGGCGCAGCGCCGAAGCGCGCTACATGTAGAACGCCAACGGCGACATGCCGAAGTGCCGCTTGAAGATTGCGAAGAACGCGGTCCCGACCGCTGTAGCGATGTCTATCGCGGCCGTGAGTACCGTGTCGCCGAGACGCGCTTGCTATACGAGGGAGAATGTGAACATAAGACGTCATATAACAAAACCGCGTGGACAATTCGCATTCGGGCTCAAAATCTCGGCTTTGTTTCGGCTTCGCCTTGTGTTTTCGCGACGTTAGTCATATGATGACAGATCATATGGACTGCCGTCGCAGCGTCACCCCCTCGAGAATCCGCTCGTGAGAATTGCCGCCATCGAAGTCATTCGCCTGTCGCTCGCATTCGACGCGGGCCGCCGCCCCGCCGCGACGTCGGCACCCGCCGCGGACACCTACAATGCCGCCGACCGATCGCTGCGTCGGATGGAATCGCTGCTCGTCAAGGTCACCGACGAAGCCGGCCGCGTCGGCTGGGGCGAAGCGTTTGGCCATCTGATCAATCCCGTCACGTTCGCCGCGCTCGAAGGCCCCGTCGGGCGCTGGTTCCGCGGCGCCGAATTCGAACCGACGCCCGGCGGGATCGCCGCATTGCGCGACGCGGCCGACCGCGCGCTGCATGCGTTCGGACGAACCGGGCCGGTGCTGTACGCGCTGTCCGCGATCGATACTGCGCTGCACGACCTGTCCGCGCAGCACGCGGGGCAGCCGCTGTATCGCTGGCTCGGCGCACGGCGCGACGAGATCGACGTGTACGCGAGCCTCGTTAGCTACGAGAACGAGCCCGGCGAAGTCGCCCGCCACGTGCGGCGCGCATGGGACGAAGGGTTTCGGCGGATCAAGCTGCACGAGACTGAACGCGCGGCGATCGCGGCCGCCCGCGATGCATTGCCGGTTGGCGGCGAGCTGATGGTCGATGTGAACTGTCCTTGGACCGCGAACGAAGCCGTGCGTCGCGTCGGCGAACTGGCCGATCTCGGGCTCGGCTGGATCGAAGAGCCGGTATGGCCGTGCGACGACGCGCGCGCAATCGCGCGCGTGCGCGGCACCGGCGTGCGCGTCGCGGCCGGCGAGAACGCATCGGGCGTCGCCGGCTTTCGCAATCTGTTCGAACACGACGCCCTCGATGTCGCGCAGCCGAGCGTCGCGAAGATCGGCGGACCGACCGCGATGCGTGCGGTCATCGCGCTGGCTGCGCAGCACCGCGTGCGCGTTGTTCCGCATTGCTTCTACTTTGGCGCGGGCCTGCTGGCGACCGCACATCTGGTCGCGACGCTGCCGGTCGACGTCGCGCTCGAGATTCCGTATCTCGACTGGCCCGAACGACTGCATGACGCGCAGCGCCCCGGTGCGCGACTGCGGCTACCCGACATGCCGGGGCTCGGCTTCGTGCCGGACGACGCGGTACTGGCGCGCAATACGATTGCGCACGCAACGATCTGCTGAACAGCGCAGCCGCGCGTTGGAGCGAAGATCGCGAAGCGGTTGCCGGCATCGGCCGCGCGGTCGCAAAACATCGAACCGGGCACACGGCAGCGCCGCCCGCCCGGTCAACAGGAGACGACATGAAAACACGATACCGCTGGTGGGTCGGCGCACTGCTGTTCGGCGCCGGCATGCTGAACTATCTGGACCGCGCTGCATTGTCGGTCGTCGCACCGATCATCAAGCGCGATCTCGGCATTGGCGATGCGCAGATGGGCGTATTGTTCAGCAGCTTCTTCGTCGGCTATTGCGTGTTTTGTTTCGTCGGCGGTTGGGCTGCCGATCGTTTCGGGCCGCGCCGCGTGTTCGCGTGGGCGGCCGGCGTGTGGTCGCTGTTCTGCGGTGCAACCGCGCTGGCCGGGTCGTTCGCGCATCTGCTGGTCGTGCGCGTCGCGTTCGGGATCGGTGAAGGGCCGATGGGAACGACGACGAACAAGGCGATCTCGAACTGGTTTCCGCGTCGCGAAGCGGGGCGAGCGGTCGGCTGGACGAACGCCGGGCAGCCGCTCGGCGCGGCGATTGCTGCGCCGATCGTCGGCCTCGTCGCGTTGCAGTTCGGCTGGCGCGTGTCGTTTGTCGTGATCGCCGCGCTCGGCTTCCTGTGGCTTGTCGCATGGTGGCGGCTGTTCCGCGACGAACCTGCCGCGCATCCGCGCGTGTCGCCGGAAGAGGCGCGCGAGATCGCAGCGGATCGCGGCGTTGACGCAGTACACGGCACGCGCGACGTGCACGCAGCAGACGCGCACGCGGCACGTCCGCTGCTGCACTATCTGCTGTCGCGCCCGGTGCTCGGCGTCGCGCTCGCGTTCTTCAGCTTCAACTACGTGCTGTATTTCTTCCTGTCGTGGCTACCCAGCTATCTGACCGACTATCAGCATCTGAACATCAAGCAGATGAGCGTGGTCGGCATCCTGCCGTGGCTCGGCGCGACGGTCGGCTTCGTCGCCGGCGGCACTGTATCGGACCGCATCTACCGCCACAGCGACGACGTGCTGTTCGCACGCAAGATCGTGATCGTCGTCGGGCTCGGCGTCGCGGCGGCGTGCGTGCTGCTCGCGTCGCGCGTGAATTCCCTCGGTGCGGCCGTCACGCTGATCGCGATCGCGAGCCTGTTCGCGTTCATGGCGCCGCAAGCGTGCTGGTCGTTGCTGCAGGAAATCGTGCCGCGCGAGCGCGTCGGTGCGGCCGGTGGCTTCGTGCACCTGCTCGCGAATCTCGCCGGCATTCTGTCGCCGAGCCTGACCGGCTGGCTCGTGCAATACGGTGGCGGATACGCGGGCGCGTTCGTGCTCGCGGGCGCGTCAGCGCTGGCGGGCGCGGCGATTCTGACGGTCGCGGTGCGGCCGCGCACGGTCGCGCAGATGCGCGGCGCGGTTTAGTCGCGCGTATGCGCTCGCGCGGGTCGGCGCGTCGCGATTGCTCCGTGCCCACTGCAAAGGCAGCGCGAATTCCGCCGATCGAAAAGGGCGGAGCGGATGTGCGTTCATCTTCGAGCGCTGACGGCGCGACGGCGCGAGATCGTCGAACGGCTTGGCCGGATGCCTGAGCGCCCGAAGACGCGCTGCAACGGCTATGCCCTTGCGCGAGGCGGGACGAGGCCTCTCTCGTGGCATACGCGCAACGCGTGCGCAATATCGAAACGTGATTCTTCTCGCTCTCGCCCGCACACAGCACGCGCACACTTGCAATCCGCGCGGAACAACCGTCGGCATGACGTCGCCCGTTCCCAGCTTCCACGCCGCGCGACGACCTCCCGCCCACCCGCTGCAGCGTACCGCTGAACTTCCGCGCCTCTATCCGTTCTATCCGCTCACATGCCGCCCCGCGTCGACGCACGCGCGCCCGCATTGCAAAGACGCAGCAGGCATAGAACTTGCGCACCGCGCACGCTTTCCGCAACGCGCGGACGCGCACCGCGATACGAACGAAACCGCTTCGGAGGCTTGTGATGAAACGACTCTGGCTGCAGCGCGCAATCGCCACGATCGTCCTGTACGCAACAGTCGGCACCGCGGCGAACGCGGCATCGCCGGCCACGGACGTATCGATCCACCGCAGCGACTACGGCGTCACGCATGCCGGCCGCGCAGTAAGCCAGTACACGCTGAACAACGCGCACGGCGTGACGCTGAAAGTCATCACGTACGGCGGCATCGTGACGGCGCTCGAAGTGCCGGACCGAACCGGCAAGGTCGCCGACATCGTGCTGGGCTTCGATTCGCTGGCCGACTACGAAGCGCACAACGGCAACATTCATTTCGGCGCGCTGATCGGCCGCTACGCAAATCGCATCGCGCACGGGCGTTTCTCGCTCGACGGCAACACGTGGCAGTTGCCGCTCAACGACGGACCGAACACGCTGCACGGCGGGCCCGACAGTTTCGACGCGAAGGTGTGGACGGTCACCGCCGCGCGCAGCGACGGCCAGCGTGCGAGCGTCACGCTGCGCTACGTGAGCCCCGACGGCGAGAACGGCTTTCCCGGCACGCTGACGACGGACGTCACCTACACGCTGACGAACGACGACGTCATCCGCATCGACTATCGCGCGACGACGGACAAGGACACCGTCGTCAACCTGACGAACCACAGCTATTTCAATCTCGCCGGGCACGACAGCGGCAGCGTCGAGCGGCAATTGATCGAGATCGACGCGTCGCGCTTCACGCCGACCGACGCGACGTCGATTCCGACCGGCGAACTCGCGAACGTCGCCGGCACGCCGATGGATCTGCGCGCGCCCACACCGATCGGTGCGCGTTTGCGCAGCGCGTATCCGCAACTCGCGATGGCGCACGGCTACGATCACAACTGGGTGCTCGAACACGGCGGCGAAGCGGCGCCGGCGTTTGCGGCGCGCGCCTACGATCCGGCGTCGGGCCGCTTTCTCGCGCTATACACAACGCAGCCGGGGCTCCAGTTCTACACGTCGAACGGCCTGAACGGCAGCGTCGTCGGCAAGGGCGGTACCGTTTATCGGCAGACGGATGCGTTCGCGCTCGAAGCCGAGCATTTCCCCGATTCGCCGAATCATCCGTCGTTCCCGACGACCGTGCTGAAGCCCGGCCAGACGTTGCACGAAGTGACGTTGTGGAAGGTGGGCGCACGATGACGCGTGAGCGTCCTCCGACTCTCACGACAGCCGCCGCAGCACGCGCATCAAGTTCCGGTTGAACACGCGCGCCCCGAGGCCTATACTTAGCCGCATGGATAAGTATCAGTCGTCGATCGGCGACGTCTTCCACGCGCTGGCCGATCCGACGCGTGTGGCGATCGTCTGCGCGCTGGCGAGCGGTGCGCAGACGGTCTCAACGCTGGCCGCGCCGTTCGACATGGCGTTGCCTTCGTTCATGAAGCATCTGACGGTGCTCGAACGCAGCGGCTTGATCATCACGTCGAAGTCCGGCCGCACGCGCACCTGCGAACTACAGCCGCAGCGGCTGCAGCAAGCCGAGCGCTGGCTCGCCGAGCAGCGCGCGATGTGGGAAGCGCGATCCGATCGCATGGTCGAATTCGTCGAACGACTTCATCAACAGGAGCAAGCCGATGACCCGAAACGCCGCCGATAGCGCCGACTCGCGCGACCTCGTGATCACGCGCGTGCTGTGCGCACCGCGCGCCGCGTTGTGGCGCGCATGGTCGGAACCCGATCTGCTGAAGGTGTGGTGGTGTCCGAAGCCGTGGACCACCGACGTGCTCGCGTTCGATCTGAAACCGGGCGGCGCGTTTCATACGTTGATGAAAGGGCCGGACGGAGGCATCAGCGACAACCCCGGCTGCTTTCTCGAGATCGTGCCGCAGTCGCGTCTCGCGTTCACCTCGATGCTGACGGCCGGCTGGCGCCCGAATACGCCGTGGATGGGTTTCACCGCGATCATCACGATGACCGACGAAGGCGAGGGCACGCGCTATGTCGCGCACGTGATGCATCCGGACGACGCATCGCGCGAGCAGCACGAGAAGCTCGGCTTCTTCGACGGCTGGAACACGGTGATCACGCAGCTCGACGAATTGGCCTGCACGCTGCGCTGATGCGCGCTTTCGCGCTCGACGTTCGACGTTCGACGAGCGCGCGTCGCCGCATGCGGGGCGCGTTCGAATTTGCTTCGGGATCCGGACGATGGCATGAAGGGCCGCATCGCCGCCGGCGTTCGTGCAGGGCGACGGAACCCGAAAATCGCAAAAAACGACGTCACAACGCGAAATCGCTTGACAGTATCGTCGGTACCACGTATTGTCCGCCGTTGAAATCTTCAAGAAGCGCGATTGCTGCTCGTCATTGCCGCCTTGCCGCGGCATCTGTTGTCCTCTCCCTCCTTGACCCTTTTCCGGTGCCCCGTCGGCGGCGCAGCGCGACTGCATGCGTTTGCAATGCATTGCGACGCCACGTGACGGATATCGGCATCGTCGAACGGTTCAACGGCAACAACGGAACAGGCTCACGCGAGCCTGGTACACGTTCGTCCACGTGTTGCGGATTGCACTCGCTCGAATCGCCCGGTTCCCGAATTCATCGGGGCTGCCGGCGCGTTCTTGTCGCCAACACTGAGATATTTGAATCACCATGCAAGCAACGAATACCCAACATTACGGCGGCTATGCCGTCGCCCCTTCCGCTCATCGGCTTCCGGACGGAAGCTTCTCGTCGAACCTGACGCTGCGCCGCACCGGCTGCCGCGCCGAGCCGACGTGCTACGAGTTCTACTCGCTCGACTACTTCAGCAGCGAGGAAGCCGCGTTGCGCCACTCGGCGCGCTGGGCACGCAACTGGATCGATACGCGCGGCTGAGCGCCGCAGTCGGTCCGCGAACCGTTCGCGCTGCGCGCGCGTCGCATGCGGCGACGGCAGCCTCGCTGCGACGCCTTGCACGCGCCGCGCGACGCCGGAAATAACCCGCGCGCGCAGCGGCCGATGCGCGTATGATGAACTTCTCCGAGCCGCCGCTGCTGTTCGACCGCTCCCCCCTCCATCGGCTGTCTTTACCGCGTCGCGCCTCTGCCACGCGCATCGTCGTCCCGTTATCCCGTCCGCCGCGCCTGCATCGGCGCTACCGGCAGCACGCGCTCGTCCGCGCGATTCGTCGCCACGAGCCTCAGGAGTTCACCATGAGCATGCATCTCTATCGCGGATTCGAAATCTATCCGCTGATCTATCCGCACGTGCCGGCGCAGCTCGGCAGCGCGCACAACTACGACGCGGGCTTCGACGCCGCCGTGAAGATCTGCCAGCGCGGTGCCGGCGACATGCTGACGCGCAGCCAGACGTTCCGCCTCGCCGAGTTGTCGCCGTTCGATACGGCCGGCGATGCGCGCCGCGCGTCGCTGCGCTATGCGGAAACGATGATCGACGATAACCGCGACAAGCCGGGCTTTTTTGCCGACACGCTGTGACGCGACCGGCAACCCACCCTGGCCTTCGGAGGCAATCATGATCATCGACGATCTTCTCGATCTGATCCGGCGCGGCGAAGTAAGCGGAACCGATACGGCGCTGCCGTCCGGCGTCGGCGATTCGGCGCTCGCGCATCAGCAGGAGTTCCGGATGTTCGCGGCGGTACGTGCGCTAACGATCGGCTCCGGCTATACGGAGTTCGAATCCGACGAAATTGCGAGCGCCGTGATGACGCGGCTCGGCTGACGTTTTTCCCTTCAACGCTTCAACACAGGATCATTCATGACCAGCATCACGCTGAAAGCCAACGAGCCGATCGACGTCGCGCTCCGCCGGTTCCGCCGCGACATCGAGAAAACCGGGCTCATTCGCGAACTGCGCAGCCGCACGAGCTACGAGAAGCCGACGGCGATGCGCAAACGCAAGAAGGCGAGCGCCGTCGTGCGCCAGCGTGCGCGCGTGCGGCGCGCGCTGCCGCCGCGAAAGCTGTACTGATCTCGGCGTCCGGCCGCCTATCGTGCGCGGCCGCGGCGCCGCGCACCCGATGCGGCACGCAGGGTGGCTTCATTTCAACACTACTTGAAATATAGAAATGAATGCGCTATCGTGCCGCGCATGGATTCCAATCACGTCGTCCGCGCGTTGAGCGCGCTCGCGCACGAATCGCGGCTCGCGATTTTCCGTGCGCTCGTGGTGGGCGGCCCGAACGGCCTCGCCGCCGGTGAGATCGCGCAACGGCTCGGGCTGTCGCCGTCGGGCCTGTCGTTTCATCTGAAGGATCTGTCGCATGCCGGCCTCGTGCAGTCGCGGCAGGAAGGGCGCTTCGTGTTCTATACGGCGCACTTCGATGCGATGAACGGCCTGATCGGTTTCCTGACGGAGAACTGCTGCGCGGGCGCAAGCTGCGCGGCGAGCGACGCGCGCGGCTGCTGCCCGCCCGCGGCGAATCCGTCGTGATCTTCCGTGGAGCCGCGTGTGACCGACCGACCTTATTCGATTCTGATTCTCTGCACCGGCAACACGTCGCGTAGCGTGATGGCCGAGGCGCTGTTCAACGTCCTGGGAAACGGCCGGTTTCGCGCGTATAGCGCGGGCAGCCGCCCGGCGGGGGTCGTCAATCCGTTCGCGATCGAGCAGTGCGCGGCGCTCGGCTACGATACGTCGCAGCTGCGCAGCAAGAGCTGGGACGAATTCGCGCGGCCCGATGCGCCGCAGATGGATTTCGTGCTGACAGTGTGCGACGCGGCGGCCGGCGAAGCGTGTCCGGTGTGGCCGGGTCAGCCGATCACCGCGCACTGGGGATTCGAAGATCCGGCCGCTTGCGCAGGCAGCGACGACGAGAAACGCAGCGTATTCGACAAGGTGCGCCGCCAGATCGCGCACCGCGTGAGCCGATTCCTGGCGCTGCCGCTCGACGCGCTCGATCGCGACGCGATTCGGCACGCGATGCGCGCGATCGGCGAAGAGCCGGGGCAGGCATGCGATGAGCGGCACTGATACGACGCTCGGCGCCGCGCGTCCGGCCATCGGGTTTTTCGAGCGCTACCTGAGCGCGTGGGTCGCGCTCTGCATCGTCGCGGGCATCGCGCTCGGCCAGCTGTTGCCGGACGTGTTTCGCGCGCTCGGCCGGATGCAGGTCGCGCAGGTGAACCTCCCGGTCGGCGTGCTCGTCTGGGTGATGATCGTGCCGATGCTGGTCAAGATCGACCTGGCGGCGATGTCGCGCGTGCGCAGCCAATGGCGCGGCATCGGCGTCACGCTCTTCGTCAACTGGCTGATCAAGCCGTTCTCGATGGCGCTGCTCGGCTGGGTGTTCGTGCGTCACGTGTTCGCACCGTGGCTGCCGGCCGCGCAGCTCGACAGCTACGTCGCGGGCCTGATTCTCCTCGCGGCCGCGCCGTGTACCGCGATGGTGTTCGTCTGGTCGCAGCTGTGCGACGGCGATCCGTATTTCACGCTGTCGCAGGTCGCGCTCAACGACGCGATCATGGTCGTCGCGTTCGCGCCGCTCGTCGCGCTGCTGCTCGGGCTGTCGGCGATCACGGTGCCGTGGGACACGCTGATCATGTCGGTCGTGCTGTACATCGTGATTCCGGCGCTCGTCGCGCAATGGCTGCGCCGGCGCTGGCTCGCGCGCGGCGAGGCCTATTTCCGTCACGCCGTCGCGCGTCTTGGCCCGTATTCGATCGGCGCGCTGCTCGCCACGCTCGTGCTGCTGTTCGCGTTCCAGGGCGACGCGATCGTCGACGCGCCGCGCGTGATCGCGCTGCTCGCGGTGCCGATCCTGATCCAGGTCCTGTTCAATTCCGGTCTCGCGTATCTGCTGAATCGGCGGCTCGGCGTCGCGCACTGCGTCGCCGGTCCGTCGAGCCTGATCGGCGCAAGCAATTTCTTCGAACTCGCCGTCGCGACCGCCATCAGCCTGTTCGGCTTTCACTCGGGCGCGGCGCTCGCGACGGTCGTCGGCGTGCTGATCGAGGTGCCGGTGATGTTGTTCGTCGTCGGTGTCGTGAATCGATCGCGACGCTGGTACGAAGCGGCGCCGCAGACGCACCACGGCGCACGATGAACGGACGCGACGCGGCGATTGCGCGTCACGCCGCCGCGTCGCCGATCGCCACCAGCAGATCGTCGATCCGCACCATCAGCTCGCGCACCTGACGCAGCGTCGAATACTGGTGCAGCACGGAGCGCCATTGCGGCACGCCGACGAGCGCTTCCCAGATCACGCCGAGCATGCGCGGATCGGCGTCGCCGGTCCGCAGCAGCGTACTCGCATAGTCGAGGCTCGCCTGCGCGCACAGCAGCTGCATGCGGCTGGCCGCGCCGAGCAGGCGCGGCGTCACCTCCGCGCGCTCGTCGCAGCAGTACATCACTTCGCGCGGTAGCGCCGCTTCGTCGGTTGTCAGCGCACGGAGCGACGCGCCCGTCACGCGTACCGCGCCCTGCCGCGTATCGAACGAATACACGGTGCCCGCGTCGGCCTGGGCCAGCAGCCGCAACCCGCGCTGCAGTCTCGGCAGATCGGTGGTCGCCGCATCCGCGGACGCCTTCGCTTCGACGGGAAAGCAGACGTTCCAGACCGGTGCCTGCGCGTCCTCGTTCGCACGCTCGAGCAATACCGCATCCCATTCCGTCTTGGCGCGATCGTGCGGACCGGGTATCGCCGACGGCACGCGCATCGATGTCACGACGCGATAGCGCGGCGTGCCGTCGTGCGCATCGAGCCGCTGCGCAAGCGCCTCGAGCGCCTGCGCGGCCGCCGCTTCGACGGCCGCACCGCGTTGCCGCGACGTGATGCCTTGTGCCACGGCCAGCGCGCTGCCCGACTGCGGGCCGTGCCGCGCGAGGAGCGCGCGGTAGCGGCGCACGGACGGATCGGATGCGAGCGCATCGATGCGTTGCAGGCGCGCGAGCGCCGGGCTATCCGTCAGTTTCGCGAGTTCGTGCGCAAACGCGGGATCGCTCGCGGTGTCCGGGTGCGCGCGCCACCGCCGCACCGTCGCATCGAACGCGCTCCACGATGCGGAAAACGCCGCGGTATGGAGCTCGGCGAGCGCGTCGCGTTGCCACGCATGCGCACAACGTTCGCGCTTCGCCGGATGCGCGAGCGTGTTGACGGTCGAGCGCAGCGTGCGCCGGTCCTGATCGGCATGCGCGGACAACGCCGCGTAGTCGCGCACGCTCGGCGCGTCGTGACGCAGCACGGCGGCCTGAAACGCCGGATCGCCCATGTGCGGATCGACCGCATCGCGGATCATCCGCGCCAGCGCGGCGACGAAGCGGTCGTGCAGCACCGTGCCGGGCGCCGTGTGCGCGGCGAGCGCGACGCGCGCCTCCTCGATCACGGTCGCGATGACGGTGGCCGCGTTCGTCGACGCGTCCAGCGACGACGCCTGCGCGAGCGGCGGGAGCCGATAGCGGCGCACGACGGTGCGCAGGATGCGATCGAGCAGCGCGGGTAGCGGAATCGGCGGCATGGCGAGCACGCGTAGTGGAAGGGGCACGCCGTCCATGATGCCGGATTGCGTCGCCGGCGTGCGTGGACGGCGGTGCGTTATGCGGTCAGCGTGACCGCGAGGCTGCCGAGTTCGCCGAAGCGGACCGTCAGCGCGTCGCCGAGCGGCACCTCGATCGCGCCCGCATACGAACCGGTCGTCACGATCTGTCCGGCGCGCAGCGGCTCGCCGCGCGACGCGGCGAAGTTGGCGAGCCAGACGAGCGGCTTCAACGGATCGCCGTCCGGATGGCGGCCGTCGATCGTGCGGTGCAGTTCGCCCTCGAACGCGATCTCGAACGCTTCGAGCGACGCATGCAGGCCGTCGCGCACGACGGGCCCGACGCAGAGCCCCTGATTGAACTGCGCATCGGCGAGCAATTCGAGCTTCGTCGCGCGTGCGGGTTCCGCATAGCGGCAGCCGAGCACTTCGAGCACGAGCCGCACTTCGCGGATCGCGTCGCGCACGTCGGCGTCGCTGTACGGCTGCGCGCGCGCCGGCAGGTCGCGATCGAGCACGAAGGCGATCTCCGGCTCGATCCGCGCGCTCGGCGTGCTGGTGACGACGCGGTACGGCGCGCCGGCTTCGCGGATCGTCGACGCGAAAATCGGCGCGACGACGACGCGCTCGGGCGGCGGCAGCGCGCACTTCCATCCGCCGACCGCCTCGCCGAGCAGGTCCGCGACGCGCTGCTGGATCGCGAGCGCGGTGTCGACATCTTCGGGGCGGAAAGCATCGGGCAGCAGCGGGCCGGGCGCGCCGGCATGGCGGGCGGCGACGAGATGCTGGGCGGCGCCGTCCACGCGTTCGATAGTCGTTGTCATGTCGGTTGAGCGTAGTGAAAGGAAGCCGGCAAACGAGCCGGACGAAACGAATCATGTCGATGATAACGTTTTCGATGCGCGGGCTGCAGCGCGCGGCCGCGCGGGCCGCCGCGTGCGGGCGCGACGCGCGCGTCGCTTTGACGCACGCAGCGGCGCGACCTCGATTGACGGGGCGCAACGTCGAATGCCGGCGATCCGCGGATGATGGTCGCATGGCCGCACGAACCTGCGTGCGGCGGCAACCGGAGAGATCCGCATGTACAACACGATCATGGTCGCGTTCGACGGCAGTGCGTCGTCGAAACACGCGCTCGACGAAGCGCTGAAGATCGCGAAAGCGAGCGACGCGCATGTCGCGGTCGTCTATGTCGTCGACAAGTCCGCGCTGTTCGCGTATGCGGGTCGCTTCGATCCGCAGGCGCTCGTCGACGAGCTGCGCCGCGACGGAATCGACGCACTGCGCGACGCCGAGCACGCGATCAGGCAAGCGTCGGTCACCGGCGACACCGAACTCGTCGAAACCGACGGCCTCGGCGAGGATGTCGCCGCACGGCTGCAACGCTATGCGAACGAGCACGACGTCGATCTCGCGGTGGTCGGCACGCATGGGCGGCGCGGCATTCAGCGGATGCTGCTCGGCAGTGTCGCCGAGCGCTTCGTGCGCCGCGCGTGCTGCCCGGTGCTGCTGATTCGCGGCGAGCGCACGCGTGCGTCGTCCGATGCGGGCGGCGGCGCGGCCGCGCGATGACCGGCGGCCCGTCGAAGATCGTCGTCGCGGCGGTCGCGGTGTTCGTGACGCTGCTCGGGATGATGGCCGTCGTCGTCGGGCTGCTGTTCGACGAGCCGACCGCGCTGCACGGCGGCGCGATCGCGCTGATCGTCGGCGTGTGCGGATTCGTCGTGATGCTCAACGTCGCGGACAAGCGCGACGAATGATCGGACGGCAGCACTGTCGCCGACGTGCTGCCAACGGCGTGCGAATCGATCAGGACATCGACATGGTTGGGCTTGCGGCGGATCGCTCGAGTAAACAATGTCGTGATTCGTATCAAGAAGCGATGCGCCGAACGCGGCCACAATGACGATGAACCGTTATGTGCAGCATGGCGCCGAAACGCGTCCTTTACTTCGCCGTTACGGCCTCCTTAAATGATCAAGGTCTGCCGAAAGACCGTAAAAGAACGAGATCCCCATGAGCCATTTCCTGGATAGATTGCGTTACTTCACGACGGCGCGGCCGCGCTTCTCCGACGGCCACGGTGCCGTCACCGACGAGGATCGACAGTGGGAGGACGGCTATCGGCTGCGCTGGCAGCACGACAAGGTCGTTCGCTCGACGCACGGCGTCAACTGCACCGGTTCGTGCTCGTGGAAGGTCTACGTGAAAGGCGGGATCGTCACGTGGGAAACGCAGCAGACCGACTATCCGCGCACGCGCCCCGACATGCCGAATCACGAGCCGCGCGGCTGCTCGCGCGGTGCGTCGTACTCGTGGTACCTGTACAGCGCGAACCGTCTCAAGCATCCGCTCGTGCGCAGCGCGCTCGTGAAGCTCTGGCGTGAGCGGCGCCGCACGATGGCGCCGGTCGAGGCATGGCGCTCGATCGTCGACGACGACGAAGCGCGCCGCGCGTATCAGAGCCGGCGCGGGCTCGGCGGCTTCGTGCGCGCGAGCTGGGACGAGGTCAACGAGATCGTCGCGGCGGCCAATGTCCACACTGTGGGACGTCACGGCCCCGATCGCGTCGTCGGCTTCTCGCCGATTCCGGCGATGTCGATGGTCTCGTATGCGGCCGGCTCGCGCTATCTGTCGCTGATCGGCGGCGTATGCCTGAGCTTCTACGACTGGTACTGCGACCTGCCGCCCGCGTCGCCGCAAACCTGGGGCGAGCAGACCGACGTGCCGGAATCGGCCGACTGGTACAACTCGACCTTCATCATGATGTGGGGCTCCAACGTCCCGCAGACGCGCACACCCGATGCGCACTTCCTCGTCGAGGCGCGCTATCGCGGCACCAAGGTCGTGTCGGTGTTCCCCGACTATTCCGAGGGCGCGAAATTCGGCGACCTGTGGCTGCATCCGAAGCAGGGCACCGACGCGGCGCTCGCGCTCGCGATGGGCCATGTGATCCTGAAGGAGTTTCATCTCGCAGGCCCGGCGCGCAGCGACTACTTCGTCGACTACTGCAAGCGCTACACCGACATGCCGTGCCTCGTGCGGCTCGTGCCGCACGGCGACGGCTACGTGCCCGAGCGCCTCGTGCGTGCGTCGGACTTCGACGACGCGCTCGACGAGGCCGCGCATCCCGAGTGGAAGACCGTGATGATCGACGATGCGACGGGCGAGTTCGTCGTGCCGGTCGGCTCGGTCGGCTTCCGCTGGGCGCAGCGGGACGCCGCGGACGCCGGCAAGTGGAACCTGCGCAGCGAGACGTCGGGCGGCGCTGCGCTGTCACCGCGGCTGTCGTGCACGACCGAGCACGACGACGTGGTGGACGTACTGTTTCCGTACTTCGGCAATCAGCCGCATGCGCACTTCAACTCGACGCAGCATCGCGCGGAACTGTCGCGCCGGATCGGCGTGCGCCGCATCGCGACGCGCAACGGCGAGATGCTCGTCGCGACCGTGTACGACCTGTTCGTCGCGAACTACGGGCTCGATCAGGGGCTCGGCGGCCGCGACGTGGCCGCGAGCTACGATGACGATCTGCCGTACACGCCCGCGTGGCAGGAAGCGATCACGGGCGTGAAGCGTGTGGACGTGATCGCGGTCGCGCGCCAGTTCGCGGAAAACGCGCACAAGACGCAGGGCAAGTCGATGGTGATCATCGGCGCGGGGATCAACCACTGGTTCCATATGGACATGTCGTACCGCGCGATCATCAACATGCTGATCATGTGCGGCTGCATCGGCAAGCCGGGCGGCGGCTGGTCACACTACGTGGGCCAGGAGAAGCTGCGTCCGCAGACGGGCTGGACCGCGCTCGCGTTCGCGCTCGACTGGCACCGTCCGCCGCGTCACATGAACTCGACCTCGTTCTTCTACGCACACACGGACCAGTGGCGCTACGACCCGATGGACCCGGCGGCGCTGCTGTCGCCGCTCGCGGATCCGTCGCAGTTCCAGGGCGCGCCGATCGACTACAACGTGCGCGCGGAGCGGATGGGCTGGCTGCCGTCGGCGCCGCAGCTCGCGCGCAATCCGCTGCAGGTCGGCGCGCAGCTTGCCGATCCGGCGCAGGCGGGTGCCGAAATCGCGCAGCAGCTGAAGTCCGGCACGCTGCGCATGGCCTGCGAAGACCCCGACGCGCCGGAGAACCATCCGCGCAACCTGTTCGTCTGGCGCTCGAACCTGCTCGGCTCGTCGGGCAAGGGGCACGAGTATTTCCTCAAGCACCTGCTCGGCACGACGCACGGCGTGCAGGGCGAAGACCTCGGCGCGACGGGCGGCCGGCGTCCCGACGAAGTGACGTGGCACGACGACGCGCCGCGCGGCAAGCTCGATCTGCTCGTGACGCTCGACTTCCGGATGTCGACGACCTGCATGTATTCGGACGTCGTGCTGCCGACCGCGACGTGGTACGAGAAGGACGACATGAACACGTCCGACATGCATCCGTTCATCCATCCGCTGTCGGCGGCCGTCGATCCCGCGTGGGAAGCGAAAAGCGACTGGGAAATCTTCAAGGGCATCGCGAAGCGCTTCTCCGAACTCTGCGACGGCCATCTCGGCGTCGAGCGCGACGTCGTGCTCGCACCGATCGCGCACGACACGCCGGCCGAGCTCGCGCAGCCGTTCGACGTGCGCGACTGGAAGCGCGGCGAATGCGAACCGGTGCCGGGCCGCACGATGCCGTCGGTGGCCGTCGTCGAGCGCGACTATCCGAACACGTACGCGCGCTTCACGTCGCTCGGCCCGCTGATGGACACGCTCGGCAATGCGGGCAAGGGGATCGGCTGGGACACGAAGGACGAAGTGAAGCTGCTCGGCGAGCTGAACTATCGCGTCGAGGCGGGCGCGACGCAGGGCCGCCCGCGCATCGACACCGCGCTCGACGCGGCCGAGGTGATCCTCGCGCTCGCGCCCGAGACGAACGGCGAGGTCGCGGTGAAGGCCTGGCGTGCGCTGTCGCGCACGACGGGCATCGATCACACGCATCTGGCCGCCGCGCGTGCGGACGAGAAGATCCGCTTCCGCGACATCCAGGCGCAGCCGCGCAAGATCATCTCGTCGCCGACGTGGAGCGGGATCGAGTCGGAACACGTGTCGTACAACGCGGGCTACGTCAACGTGCACGAGCTCGTGCCGTGGCGCACGCTGACGGGCCGCCAGCAGCTCTATCAGGATCATCCGTGGATGCGCGCGTTCGGCGAGTCGCTGTGCGTGTACAAGCCGCCGATCGACACGGGCAGCTACGCGCACATGCTCGGCAAGCGCTCGAACGGCAACCCGGAACGCGTGCTGAACTTCCTGACGCCGCACCAGAAGTGGGGCATTCACAGCACGTACACGGACAACCTGCTGATGCTGACGCTGTCGCGCGGCGGGCCGATCGTCTGGATGTCGGAGGACGACGCGAAGGCGATCGGCGTGGCCGACAACGACTGGATCGAGTGCTACAACGCGAACGGCGCGCTGTGTGCGCGCGCGGTGGTGAGCCAGCGAATTCCGGCCGGGATGGTGATGATGTATCACGCGCAGGAAAAGATCGTGAACACGCCGGGCTCCGAAATCACCGGCACGCGCGGCGGCATCCATAACTCGGTCACGCGCATCGCGCTGAAGCCGACGCACATGATCGGCGGCTATGCGCAGCTGTCGTACGGCTTCAACTACTACGGGACGGTCGGCTCGAACCGCGACGAGTTCCTGATCGTGCGCAAGATGAACAAGATCGACTGGCTCGACGGAGAAGAACAGGTAGGCAACCCGACAACGCAGGTCGAACGCGAAGGAGAAGCATCATGAAAGTACGCGCACAGATCGCAATGGTGCTGAACCTCGACAAATGCATCGGCTGCCACACGTGCTCGGTGACCTGCAAGAACGTCTGGACGAGCCGCGAAGGCATGGAATACGCGTGGTTCAACAATGTCGAGACGAAGCCGGGCATCGGCTATCCGAAGGACTGGGAGAACCAGGACCGCTGGCGCGGCGGCTGGCAGCGCCGCGCGGACGGCAAGATCGAGCCGCGCCTAGGCAGCAAGTGGCGGCTGCTCGCGCAGATTTTTGCGAACCCGCATCTGCCCGAGATCGACGACTACTACGAACCGTTCACGTTCGACTATGCGCATCTGCAGGAAGCCGGCAACACGAACGCGATGCCCGTTGCACGGCCGCGTTCGCTCGTGAGTGGCCAGCGGCTCGAGAAGATCGAGTGGGGGCCGAACTGGGAAGAAATCCTTGGCGGCGAGTTCGAGAAGCGCGCGCAGGATTATAACTTCGAGGACGTGCAAAAGGAGATCTACGGGCAGTTCGAGAACACGTTCATGATGTACCTGCCGCGCTTGTGCGAGCACTGCCTGAATCCGGCGTGCGTCGCGTCGTGCCCGTCGGGCTCGATCTACAAGCGCGAGGAGGACGGCATCGTGCTGATCGACCAGGACAAGTGCCGCGGCTGGCGCATGTGCGTGTCGGGATGCCCGTACAAGAAGATCTACTACAACTGGCAAAGCGGCAAGGCCGAGAAGTGCATCTTCTGCTATCCGCGCATCGAGGCCGGGCAGCCGACCGTCTGCTCGGAAACCTGCGTCGGCCGCATCCGCTATCTCGGCGTGCTGCTGTACGACGCCGACCGCATCGGCGAAGCGGCGAGCGTCGAGAACGACAAGGATCTGTACGAAGCGCAGCTGTCGCTGTTCCTCGATCCCGACGATCCGGCCGTGATCGCGCAGGCCCAGCGCGACGGCGTGCCGGCCGCATGGCTCGAGGCCGCGCGCCGCTCGCCGACCTACAAGATGGCGATCGACTGGAAGATCGCGTTCCCGCTGCATCCGGAATACCGGACGCTGCCGATGGTCTGGTACGTGCCGCCGCTGTCGCCGATCAACGCGGCCGCGAACAGCGGCACGCTCGGGATGAACGGCTATCTGCCCGACGTCGAATCGCTGCGCATTCCGCTGCGTTATCTCGCGAACCTGCTGACCGCCGGCGACGAAGCGCCGGTCAAGCTCGCGCTCGAGCGGCTGCTCGCGATGCGCGCGTTCATGCGCGCGCGGCACGTGGACGGCATCGAGGCGCGCGGCGTGCTCGACCAGGTCGGGCTGTCGGTCGCGCAGGTCGACGAGATGTACCGCTACCTTGCCATCGCGAACCACGAGGATCGCTTCGTGATCCCGACCACGCATCGCGAGTATGCGGAGAACGCGTACGACTTGCGCGCGTCGTGCGGCTTCTCGTTCGGCAACGGCTGTTCGGACGGCCGTTCGTCCGCGAGCCTGTTCAGCGCGAAGAAGGAGAAGGGCACGAAGACGATTCCGATTCGCGAGGTGTCGCGATGAGCAGCGCACCCGATCCGACCTACGCGGCATTCGCGGCGCTGCTCGACTATCCGGACGACGCGCTCGTCGACGCGCTCGATTCGATCGAAGCGCATCTGCGCGACGGCACGCGCACGCGCTGGCCGAAAGCGGTGCGCACGGGCCTCGAGCGGTTCTTCGCGTATCTGCGCGAACGCGATCTGCTGACGCTGCAGGAGAACTATGTCGCGCTGTTCGACCGCGGCCGCGCGACGTCGCTGCATCTGTTCGAGCACGTGCACGGCGAATCGCGCGACCGCGGCCAGGCGATGGTCGATCTGCTGCAGATGTACGAGCAGCACGGGCTGTATCTGAAGCCCGGCGAACTGCCGGACTATCTGCCGGTGTTCCTCGAATATCTGTCGCGGCTGCCGGCGCCCGACGCGCGCACTCTGCTCGGCGAGACCGGCGACATCCTGGGCGCGCTCGCGGCGCAGCTCGCGCAGCGCGGCAGTCATTACAGCTTCGTCGTCGGCGCGCTGCTGCCGATGGCCGGGCTCGCACCGGCCGATGTGCCGACGTCGGCGGACGACGACGCAGCGGCCGAGCGTCCCGACTATCGCGCGCTCGACGCCGCGTATGCGGACGAAGCCGTGCGTTTCGTCGGCGCCGCGACGCCGGCCGAGCAAACCGTGCAATTCCACGACCGGCGGCCCGCGCGTCGCGCGTGAGTGCCGCGTCTTATTGGGGAAAGCGATGAACGATTACCTGCATACGTTCCTGTTCGGGATCTACCCGTATATCTGTCTCGCGGTGCTGCTGCTCGGCAGCCTGATCCGCTTCGACCGCGAGCAGTACACGTGGAAAAGCGACTCGTCGCAACTGCTGCGGCACGGCGCGCTGCGGCTCGGCAGCAACCTGTTTCACTGGGGTGTGCTCGTCGTCGTGCTCGGGCACTTCGCGGGGTTTCTCGCGCCGCACTGGCTCGTGTCGCCGTTTCTCTCGGCGTCGGGCCACCAGCTCGTCGCGATGGTGGCGGGGGGCGCGGCCGGCCTCGTGTCGATCGTCGGGCTGACGATCCTGATCTGGCGGCGGCTCGGCGACGTGCGCATCCGTCGCAGCAGCCGGCAGTCCGACATCGTGATCGTGCTGATGCTGTGGCTGCAGCTCGCGCTCGGGCTCGGCACGGTCGTGCTGTCGACGCGCCACATGGACGGCGCGATGTTCGAGCAGCTGACCGACTACGTGAAGGGCATCGTCACGTTCCGGCCGGACGTCGCGAGCCTGCTCGTCGGCGTGCCGCTCACGTACCGGCTGCATATCCTGCTCGGCTTCACGATCTTCCTCGTCTCGCCGTTCACGCGGATGGTGCATATCTGGAGCGGCATCGCGTCGGTCGCCTATCTGATCCGTCCGTATCAGCTCGTGCGCAAGCGCTGAGGAGGTCGCATGAACGACGTTCTGTCCGAAGCCGCGCCGGCGCCGCTCGTCGTCAACGGCATTGCGATCGGCGACGACGCGATCGCGGCCGAAGCCGAGCATCACGTCGACGCGCGCGACCCGCTCGATGCGGCGCGGCATGCGCTCGCCGTACGCGAACTGTTGCGCCAGCGTGCGGTGTCGCTCGCATTGCTCGACGAAGACGCGCCGCTCGACGACGCGGCGCTCGACGCGCTGCTCGCGCGCGAGCTGACGCATGTGCCGGAGCCCGATCGCGCCGATTGCGAGCGCTACTACGCGCAGCATCCGGCGCGCTTTCGGCGCAACGACATCGTCTATGCGAGCCACGTGCTGTTCGCGGTGACCGACCGCGTGCCGCTCGCGCCGCTGCGGCAGCGCGCCGAGCGTGCGCTTGCCGACGTGGTGGCCGCGCCCGATACGTTCGACGCGGTGGCGCGCGCGTCGTCGAACTGTCCGTCGGCGCAGGTGGGCGGCAGCCTCGGGCAAGTGCTGCGCGGCGATACGGTGCCCGAATTCGAAGCCGCGCTGTTCGATACCGACGGCCTCGGCGTGCTGCCGAAACTCGTCAACACGCGCTTCGGCTTTCATATCGTGCGGATCGACCGGCGCGTAGCGGGCGATACGGTGCCGTTCGACGAAGTCGCCGCGCAGATTGCCGCGCATCTGGCCGCGCGCGTGCGCCAGCGCGCGATGCGTCAATACGTGGCGATTCTCGCGGGCGGCGCGCGCGTCGAAGGCGTGCGCTTCGACGGCGCGAACGGGCCGCTCGTCCAATGACACAGGATTCTTCTCATATGGCAATTCGACAACAACAAAGTCCGGTACCGCCCGTGGGCGCGCCGGCGATTCCGCTGCGCGCATGGTCGGTGCTGGCCGGCAGCACGCTCGCCTTCATCGTGTGTTTCGTGGTGTGGATGATGTTCGGCGTGCTCGGCGTGCAGCTGCGCACGGAGCTCGGGCTGAACAGTACGGAATTCGGCCTGCTGACGTCGACGCCGGTGCTGACCGGCGCGCTGATGCGGCTGCCGCTCGGCACGTGGACCGACCGCTTCGGCGGCCGGATCGTGATGACGGTGCTGCTCGTCGTGTGCGCCGTGCCGGTCTATCTCGTGAGCTACGCGAACGCGCTGTGGCAGTTTCTCGTGATCGGCCTGTTTCTCGGCTGCGTCGGCGCATCGTTCGCGGTCGGCACGCCGTATGTCGCGCGTTTCTTTCCGCCCGAGCGGCGCGGGCTCGCGATGGGCGTGTTCGGCGCGGGCACCTGTGGCGCGGCCGTGAACCTGTTCGTCACGCCGCTGCTGCTGTCCGCATACGGCTGGCGCACGGTGCCGCGCGTCTACGCAGTCGCGCTGCTCGTCACGGCCGCGATCTTCTGGCTGATGTCCGCGCGCGATCCGGGCGCGGGCAAGGCGGCCGGCTCGTGGCTCGATTCGTTCAAGGTGCTGCGCGATCCGCGCGTGTGGCGGCTCTGCCAGTACTACTCGATCACGTTCGGCGGGTTTACCGCGCTGTCGCTGTGGATTCCGCAGTACCTGAAAGCCGAATACGGGATGTCGCTCGTGATGGCGTCCGCGTTCGCGGCCGGCTTCTCGCTGCCGGGCTCCGTGCTGCGCGCGCTCGGCGGCGCGCTCGCCGACCGCTTCGGCGCGCATGCCGTCACCTGGTGGGGGCTGTGGGTCGCGTGGATTTGCCTGTTCCTGCTGTCGTATCCGGCTACCGACTTCGTGATTCATACGATCGACGGCACGGCGGCGATCAACGTATCGATGCCGGTCGCCGGCTTCGTCGCGCTGACGTTCGTGCTCGGCGCGGTGTTCGCGCTCGGGATGGCGTCGACCTTCAAGTACGTCGCCGACGACTTCCCGAACAACATGGGCGTCGTGACCGGCATCGTCGGGCTCGCGGGCGGGCTCGGCGGCTTCCTGCTGCCGATCCTGTTCGGGCTGCTGCTCGATCTGCTGCGCGTGCGCACGACCTGCTTCATGTTGCTGTACGGCGTCGTGTGGGTGTCGCTGATCCTGATCTATCTGTCCGAAGTGCGGCGCACGCCGGTCACGGGCTGAGGCGGTCGCCGCCTGCGGCGACGCGCTGCCGGCAGCGCACGGCAGCGCGCGCCGTATCGCGACAGGCGCCGCGCCGCATGCGTTTTCTGTCGCGCGCAGTTCTGTCAAACTGGCGCCCATGAAACCGCGCGTCACGCTCCTGTCTTCCTCCGATCCTGTCCCTGCGCCCGCAGGCTTTCCCGATGCCGACGAACTCGCCGCGCTGCGCGCGTGGTATGCGGGGATGCCCGTGCGCGATGCGGTCGAGCGCTATCTGCCCGACCGTCTCGGCAACGGCCGCTCGGCGCGCGGCGTGATCGGCGGCATTCGCCGACGGCTCGTGCGGATCGCGCGCGAGGTCGGCCGCCCCGATCTCGCGGCCTGTCTCGCGCATCCCGACGGTGAGCGTTTACGGGAAGCGAAGGCGGCAAGCGACGCGATCGGCGTGCTGCGGCATGCGCGCGCGCCGGTGCCGCAGATCGGCGACGCGATCGATGCGTGGCTGCCCGCGCGCGCGGTCGCCGCGCTGCGCGCGCACGGGATCGCGACGCTCGCCGATCTGACCGTGCGGATTCCGCGCCGGCGTCAGTGGTGGAAGGCGATCGCGGGCCTCGGCCTTGCCGGTGCGCGGCGCATCGAGGCGTTCTTCGCCGCCCATCCGGCGCTGACCGAGCGTGCGCGCGCGTTGATTGCCGCGACGCCGCGCGGCACGATCGTCCCGTGGGAACAGCTGAAACTGCCGCACGAAGTCGACGGATCGGCCGGCACCTTCCGCGCACCGCGCGCGACCTGCACGCTCGACGCCGACAACGATTACGCGGCCGTGCATGCGTGGCTGTCGCTGCACGAGTCGGCCGCGACGCGGCGCGCCTACCGGAAGGAAGCGGAGCGGCTGATCCTCTGGGCGATCGTCGAGCGCGGCCGTGCGCTGTCGTCGCTGACGACCGAAGACGCGCTCGCGTATCGCGCGTTCCTGCGGCGGCCGACGCCGCACGAGCGCTGGATCGGGCCCGTGCGGCCGCGCGGCGCGCCGGACTGGCGGCCGTTTTCGGGCGCGCTGTCGGCGCGCTCGGCCGCGTATGCGCTGTCGGTGCTCGGCGCGATGTTCCGCTGGCTGATCGAGCAGCGCTACGTGCTCGCGAATCCGTTTGCCGGCGTGAAGGTGCGCGACACGCGCGGCGCGAGCGCGCTCGATACGTCGCACGCGTTTACCGAAGGCGAGTGGCTGCTGGTGCGGACGATCGCCGACGGACTCGAGTTCCGCAAGACCGACGTGCCGGCCGCCGCATGGACGCCGGCGGCCGCGCAGCGGCTGCGCTTCATCCTCGATTTCGGCTACGCGACCGGGCTGCGCGCGAGCGAACTGGTCGGCGCGACGCTCGGCGACATCGACACCGATGCGCACGGCGACGCGTGGCTGAAAGTCGTCGGCAAAGGCAGCAAGGCGGCGCGCGTCGCGTTGCCGCCGCTCGCGCGGACGGCGCTCGATCGCTATCTGGTCGCACGCCGATTACCGGTCACGCCGGTTCGCTGGCGGCCCGACACGCCGCTGATTCCGCGGCTCACCGAGGACGGTGCGGCGCCGATCACGAGCGTGCGGCTGTGGAAGGTGATGCAGCGCTTCTTCGTGCAGACGGCCGATCTCGTCGAAGCAGACAATCCGGCGCTCGCGCAGAAGCTGCGGCAGGCGAGCCCGCACTGGATGCGCCACACGCATGCGACGCATGCGCTCGCGCGCGGCGCGGAACTGACGACCGTGCGCGACAACCTGCGCCACGCGTCGATCTCGACGACGTCGATCTATCTGCACGGCGACGACGTGAAGCGTGCGCGGCAGATGGCGAGCGCGTTCGCGGCGGACAAGTGAGCGTCGGGCGCGCGCTCGGTTTTCGGGCGGCGGCGTCGCGCGACGCGGAGGGCGGGTGAGGCGGCCGGGCGATGCAGCGGCTCGTCGGCGCTCGGCCGATGACGCGGTGAAAGCCCGTCTCGACGATCCAGACCCGGTACATTGCCCATTTTATGGGCGCGCCGTGCAAACCCAGGCGGGACAAGGGAGAGCGCCGGTTTTCCACATGGTTGTCCAGTGAAACTGTGGATAGTGCGACGGCGTGCGGCGCCCGCCCGATTGCCGATCCTTGCGTGCGATGAAACTCGGACGGGCGCATCGCTGTCGATCCGGGCGTATGCTGTCCGTTTGATACGCAGCCCTGTCGCGCAACCTGGAGCACATGAATGGAGCCATCCGAACGCCTGCGCCCGGTGCGGTTCGCCGGTGTCGCCGCCCGCGCGCTCGTCGCGCTCTGCTGTATCGCCTGGAGCGCCCTGTCGTTCGGCGCCGACGGCGCCGCCGCACTGCTCGAGCGCTATCGCAGCCTCGGCGATCAACTGAAGAACAACCCGTTCCACCGCCCGCTGTACCTCGAATCGTCGGAAGCGGCGTCGACGCTCAAGGGCGACATCTACGCAGTGGTCGACTACCCGTACCAGGTCGTGAACGGCAAGCTCAACGATCCCGCGCAGGGCCCGGCGAACTGGTGCGCGGTGCTGATCCTGCATCTGAACACGAAGTATTGCCATGCGTCGTCCGGCAGCAACGGCGCAGTGCTCGACGTGAATATCGGACGCAAGACCGAGCAGAAACTGTCGGACACGTACCGGCTGCAGTTTCGCTATCGCGTCGCGGCCGCGACACCCGATTATTTCCAGGTCGACCTGACTGCCGACAGCGGGCCGATGAGCACGAAGGATTACCGGATCGCGCTGGAAGCCGTGCCGCTCGGCGAGTCGCGAACGTTCTTGCATCTGACGTATTCGTACGGCTTCGGCACGGTCGGCCGGCTCGCGATGAAGACGTACCTGTCGACGATCGGCAGCGACAAGGTCGGCTTCACGACCGTCGCCGATGCGTCGGGCGGCAAGCCGCACTATGTCGGCGGCGTGCGCGGGCTGCTCGAGCGCAACACGATGCGCTACTACCTCGCGATCGACGCCTATCTCGCGACGCTCGACAAGCCGCTCGACCAGCGTCTCGTGCGCTGGTTCGACGCGACCGAGCAGTATCCGCGGCAACTGCACGAGGTCGATCGCAGCGACTATCTGCAGATGAAGGCGCAGGAAGTGCAGCGGCAGCAGACGGCGCGGTAGCGGGCAACCGCGCGCCGCGCCGCGCATGCGCTGCACGCGGGTTCGACGCACGACACGCAGCGCGCGGCGCCGTGAACGGCGCGCGACCGTCAGCGAGGCCGCAGCCGCTCGACCATCTCCTGAATCACGATGTGCCGGATCGCGCGCAGCAGATGCATCTCGCCGCCGAGCGTCGCGGTCAGCTCGGGGCGCGCATCGCGCATCGCGTCGTTCTCGCGTGCGACTTCGGCGAGCAGCGCGTCCGCGTGCGCCGGTATCTGCGCGACGAGCGTGTCGAGATGGCGCTGCGCGGTCGCGCGCGTGAGGCCGAGCGCCGCGCCGGCCCGTTCGAGCACGTCGCGCGTGAAATCCGCATAGCGCTGCACGCCCGCGACCGGCCGCGTGAATTCCGTCAGATCGGGCCAGCGGCCGCGCGCGCTGTATGCGGCGGTTTCGTAGACGCTGTCGCACAGCAGATCGTAGTGCGGCGCGAGCGCGAGCCCGCTGTCGCCGACGATGAAGCTGAGATTCTTCAGATGCGAATCGCCGTTGCCGACGATCACGCAGAACACGAGCCAACGAAAGATCCGCAGCCGCACCGGCGCCGGCGCGCGGCACGCGTTCGCGAGTGCGGCCAGCGCGTCGAGCGACCAGCCCGTGTACTTCATCGTTGCGGGCAGGTTCAGCACCTGGCAGCCGTCGATCGCGTGGCGCCGTTCGACGCCCGCGTCGGTGTCGACGCGATCGAAACGACGGATCACGTAGACCGGCGCAGGCACGTAGCGGCGCTCGACGTCGGGCACGTCGAGGCCGACGCGGCGCGCGAGCGTCATCATGAACCATTCGTTGACGACCGAATGCGGATAGTCGTGCGCGTGCGGATGATTGGGCTTCAGGATATGTGTCGACACGGCCTGCCCGCTCGGCTCGAACAGACGGCCGTCGCGCAGCACGACCGGCAGCTTGTGCTGCGCGCCGGCGAGCGACATCTTCTTTGGCGCGTCGTGCGTGAGCGGCACGGCCGGCAGCGCGCGGATGCGCGCGTCGAGCGCGGCCGCGTCGAGCGGGCGCAGCGTCGTGTCGTCGTTCGCCGCGTCGTCGGGCAGGCGCAGCGTGACCGAGCCGGCCGATTCGCGCCCGTAATGCTCGAGCAGCGCGAAGGCATCGCCGATGTCGGGCAGCCCCGCGTCGCGCGCGAGCAGCGCACGCACCGCTTCCTCGGGCAGCAGATTGTCGAAATACCACTGGACGGGACGCGTCGTCGCGCCGTCGCGCAGCATGTCGGCCTGCAGCGGCAGGTGCGGACTCAGTGCGAAGCGCGCCGGATGCGCGAGCCACGACGGCGCGTATTCGAACGCCCACAGGTTGCGGTTTTCATGCAGCGTGCCGATCGGTTCAGCGCCGATCGCCGCGATCAGCGTGCGTTCAGTCATGCGAGGCCTCGCCGTCGTTCGTGCGTGCGGCGGCCGGCGGCGCTTCGCCGGCCTCGGCGAGCACGCGGCGCGCGATGTCGAGCGCGCGCGATGCGCCGGTGTCGGCGCGCTTGCCGGAGCGTGCGCCGCGCGGCGCGGTGCTGGCCGCGAGCACGAGCCGCGCGGCCGCGAGCACGCGCGCGTCCGTCGTCCGTTCGCCCGCGCGCCGGTCGGACGCCGGCGCGCCCGCGTCGGCGCGCAGCAGCAGACGCTCGGCCGCGCGCCGCGCGCGGATCTCGGCGCGCTGCGCGGCGCGCGCGGACTGGCGTTCGAGCAGCTCGCCGCTGACGTCCGGCAGATCGACCACGACCTGCACGCCGAGTCCTTGCAGGATCTGGAAGACCTTGCCCCACTGGACGGTGTCCGCGCCGCGCTCGGCCTTCACCATGAACGACTCGCTGACGCCGACGCTGCCGGCCGCGTCGTCCTGGCGCAACTGCTGCGCCTTGCGTGCGGCGCGGATCACGCCGCCGATGTCGGACGCCTGTTCGATCGTGTAACGCATGGAGCACTCCGGTGACGGCCGCGACACGCGCAGCCGTGACGGGACGATAAAAAACTGTACGAACGAGCAGTATTGCACGTCGACGCCGAAATTCAAGCGAAAACCGTTCGATCTGCAAGTTTTCGACGTTCATTGAAGGCCGGGCTTGAAAAACCGTGCAATCGAACAGTTTTGTCGCCTCGCTCACGCCGAATCCTAAGATGTACAGTTCGACGCCGACGCATATCGCGCGAAACTGTACTCTTGTCTGTGTGCCCGATGTGTGTACTCGCGGCCGACTGTTCTGCTTTTAAGCTTCCATCATCAAGTACACAGTGCCGCCGATCCTGCCGTCCCGGATCCACCGGCATCGATAGACGGAGGTCAGGGTGATGGAAAAGGCAAAACCGGAGTGGTACGCCGCGCTTCGCGGCGGCGCCGCGCACCGCCGCCACGCGCGCGGCGGCGTGGCGGGCATGCGCGCGGCTCGGAGCGCGCGATGAAGCTCTACGAAAAGCTCGCGGACGACATCGAGCGTTTGATCCGCCAGGGCGTGTACCGGCACGGCGACCGCATACCGTCGGTGCGGCAGGCAAGCCAGCAGCACCGGATCAGCATCACGACCGTACTGCATGCGTACCTGCTGCTCGAAAGCCGCGGGTTGCTCGAAAGTCGGCCGCAGTCGGGCTACTTCGTGAATCTGCGCCGCGACGACGCGCATGCGCCGGTGCGCGAACTGCGTCCGTCGAAG